>NZ_JAYWCU010000013.1:0-34516 GCF_043780375.1 Emticicia sp.
TAGACGAAGATTATTCCGAGACGTGGAAAAAACAATAATTTCATCAGAAGCTATGATACAAATTGCATTTATCTCTTTGATTATCAACAGAATATAATTCCAAAACAAACTCTTAAAGGTTGTTTATGTTTTTTTTGCGGGTAGAAAATGAGCCTTTTTTAAACGAAGAGTAAGTTAAATTTAAGCCCAATCAAAAAACTTAAACAACCTCTAGTAAGAATACAATTATTATTTGGTAAATCAAGCTCAAAATGGCAAAGTGAAAGCAAAAATTCTACTGAGCAACTAATTTCCTTTCAGACTTTTTACTTGAAATTCCCATCGGCAAATCCTTGATTTCCTTACGTTTGAAAATCGTGTTGAAACTACGAGTGTGTTGCAAGCTCACACCATTGACCGAAACGTTGCTATTGAAGTTGTAGTAGTAATTTGGTACGTTGCGGCTATATGCCTTCAATCGCCACGAGCCATCTTGATTGAGCATCCATTCTACTTCGCCACCATAAAAATAATTGCTTGCCGTTTGGTCTTGATTTTGAAGAATCGTATTATTGACACTCACCTTAATATTATTGCCAAACTTATAAGAAAAGTTGACTTGCATATTGTTCAACAATTTTTGACGAACATTACTGAGATTACCCAACTGCACTCCAACTTCGAGATTAGGGTCAATTTTTGAAGCAATATTACCCAATTGATTAGTCAAGATTCCACTAACATTATCAAGCAAAAGTTGTGAATCAAGAGCATCTTTGAAACTATTGTCAGAAAAGAGGCGATTGAGTGCCGTAATTCCTACAAAATTATTGTTCAAAAGTTGTTCGTCGTCGTGCAGACGTTGCTCAAAAGCAATAACTTGTGGTTGCAGATTGAGCGGAATTTGGCGTTGGTTAAATCTAATGTCAAATTTGGTAGTTGGTTTCATCAATTTGTCAGTAAGCATAATGTATGCAACCACAGGATAACGGCTTTTTAGCTCCGAAGTATTTGTTCCAGCAACAATTCCGTCCAATAATACATAAGCAGTATAAGTTGCAATAATATTGATGTCGGCATCATAAGGGTTGCCCGACCACAAAATTCTACTTCCTTCAGCAATATCAAATTTTCGCAATTTCGAGATATTCTGTAAGCTAAAATCGTATTTTCCATTTTTAATTGTATAAGGACCCGACATCGTGAAACCGCCACGGGTATCATATTCGATACTGAGATTTCCGTTGCCAACGGCATTGAGCTGGTCTTGGTTATTTCGATCGAAAATTACAATACATTCGGCATCAGGTGTGATGGTAAAATTGAATGACATCTTTAAACCTCCCGAATCGATTCCAGAATCAGTATTTTGAGCGGAACGCTTCACGCCATTATCTTTCTTTAATAATTTGTCAAGTAGCTGAATATCAGTTGTTTGTATAGTTTTAGTAACAAACGTTATTCCTTGTTCTTTGGTATTTACAGTAGTTTCACCATCAAGCAAAATGGTTATTTTAGTGCCTTTTCTACTCGTTAAATTTGCTGAAATATTCACATTATTAAAGTCACCTGTGATATGCAAATCACCCGATGTCATGCCAACGCCATAAAAACTTTCATTATCTCTAATGCTCGTATTCATTATTTTAAAGCCATCTCGTCCTTTCATATAGGCATGAATACCCAACATGAAATTTCCGCCACCACCATTAAAAATACCACCTTCTAACTCAGCAACATTGCCATTTTGGAAGGCATCTCTAACTTTAAAACCTTTTTCGGCAACAAAACCTTCTTCGTTAAAATTTATCTTATCGTCAAAATATAAGTAAGAATTTAATGCATTTAGTCTTAAAACCCCTTTCTCCAAATTCACCCCGCCACGAATAATTGGGTCTTTTGCCGTACCTCTTACTGTCAGTGTCCCTGTGGCGTATCCGCCCAAATTTGAGAAAATATCATCAACAAAAGACTGGAAAATCTCTAAATTGGTTTTTTTCAAAGTTGCCTTCAAGTTCAACGGATTTCGGTCATCTTTTGGGTCATAAGTACCCGACAAACGAAAAATTTCATTATTAATTCTGACAATATTTCCGTTGATATTGAGCTTTTGTTTGAGGTTATCCCAAAGCACTTCGCTTGCAACTGTGCCAATCAAAATGTTTTTATAAATCAATTCATCTATATTAAAATCACTTGTAATAACGGCATCGTTATAAATATCTCTCAACATCAATTTTCCATTAACAATACCTTTCAAATCGAGGGCTGAAATAGGTTTTAAGGTCTGTAAATCGAAATCACGAACATCAATAAATGACTCTTTGGTAGAATCTTCCGAAAACGAGCCATTGAGCGAAATACTTTGGTTTTGGTTTGAAAGTGCGACATCTTGGAAACAAATATCGGTTTTATGAACATTTATCAGGTTGTCTTTTCCCAACATCCATTGACTGCCGAGCAAATCAAGTTTAGTGTTTTTTGGATTAAATGTAATATCAAGACCTTCCGATAAAAAGGTTAATTTTCCGAAAGCCTGTGCTTTATTTAAACTCTCTTGCTGTCTGATTCTGCCGTCAAACTCAATTACATTTCCTTGCCCCCAAGCTCCCGAAACTTCCATTTTTTCGGTCGGTGTCATGTTGCCTAATTTTTGTTTATCAGAACTAAGAATCAAGGATGTCAAAATCTTTGGCGAAGTGGCTTCTTTAGATGTATTGAAATCTAAATCGTTGTTATAAAATGCCAAATCTCCATGCCGAAGAGTATCAATTTTTCCTGATAATGATAGCTCTGCGGTATTTCTAATATTGAGGTTTCCACTTAGTTGTGTGCCGTGAGAAACGTATAAATCGGGGTAGAAATAAGCAAAAAACGGCTCAGATTTTTTGAAAGTAACCTTGTAGTCTAATTCATATTTATTGGCAATATCGGCATAGGGCAACTGGGCGTAATAATCTAAGCGAATTTGTTCTTTGTCGAAGAAATATTGAGTATATTCTTTCGACAATCTTGTTACATCAGTAATTACTCTGCTTGGTGTAAATTTACCCGAAATATCGACATTAAAGAACTCAGAAAGTAAACTAATGTTTCTAGAATTAGCTGATAATGAAGAAGTTACAAAAACTGAGTCAATGCCAAGTAGTCGTTTGTCATATTGTAAAACTGTGCGTAAAAACTTCGCTTCACCGAGCCAATTATCCAACTCATTTCCTTCAAAATTGAGGCTGATTTCTGAACGGAATTTTACATCATTTTTTGAATAGCCCAATGGCTTTAAATTTGCATTCTGAACAATTCCATGAATATCAAACTTGTTTAATTCTTTTGCAAAATCAATTTTTCCGCCAACACTAATTGATAAATTTGTGTCTTTTACACTTATACGTCCGTCGAAAAGCGATTGGTTCATTTTGCCATCAACATAGATGTTTTTATAATCATAGCCATTGAACCAAATGTGCTGTACTTTCCCGTCAAAGTCTAAAGTGGCATCTTTTATGGTGAAGCCTTGCCCTTGGATTTTACCAGCAAACGACAATTTTTGTAAAAATTCTGACTCATCAACCAACTTTCCTATCTCAAGATTATCAACCATTATCGAACCAAAATAGCTTGGTAATGCTTTACTTTCTGGAATCTTCATCATGATATTTCCGCCCACATTTCCCATCGCAGATTTTATGTAAGCGTCAGTCGTAAAATCATTATAAAACCCTTTGAAAGTTCCTGCAAAATTGACTGTACCGAATTTCTGAACTTGCTTGAAATACAACGAGTCGCCCACATATTGGCGAGTATCGGCAGCATCAATTTGAGAAAGTTTCCAGTTCAAATCCATGTCGGCTTTTTTCAGGTCGGGTAAATTTTTGATTGCAATATCGCCATCAAAATAGCTGTTTTTGCCAAACTTTAGCTTAAAACCTTTAATCAGAAAATTATGAACTGTCCCTTTAAAATCGCCATTGAGTAGGTAATTTTCACGGTAAGCATACATTTCTGGGGCGAATCGTCCGAGGTCTTGGGCATCAATTTCACAGTCTTTTAGGTTGCCTTCGATGGTTACTTTTTCGTTGAAATTACTAAAATCTTTTGGACTAAAATAATTGAATAAAATTGAATTTTTGAGTGTTGAATTATTGATTTTAGCATACAAATCATTCAAAGCCATTGACTTACGAGAATAAAAGAATTTTGTATCTAATTGTTTAATGGTCAAGTTGCTACGTCTATCAATTCCTTTCATATTCTTCAAACCAAAGGTAATTGTATCGCCTTGAATGAAGAATCTTTTGAGGTTGCCATCAACATTATTAAAGGTAAAGTTATTGTAGTCAAACTCTTCTTTTGGGAAACGTTTTTTAGCCGGGTCTTCGAGTGTAAAAGTTCCATCTTGAATGTAGGCTTCGTCAATCGTAAACGGAACATTATGCTCGCCTTTGAGTCGGTTAGTAGTATCAGTTGAAGCAGTGAGTTCGTCAATTTTAGCAAGCCATTTGTCAATATTCAATTCTCCATCAGGTTCGTAAGTTAACTTCACACGAGGATTTCGAATCATCACATAATCAAGGTTATTATCGAAGGTCAGAATCTTTTCCCAATTGAACGAAAAATTGGTTTTGCAGTTGACATATAGCTCTTTCACAAAAATCATTTCACGATTTTTATGGTCGTAAATCGTGATATTTTCAAGCGTAATTTCATCAAACCACGTCATTCGTGCTTTCTCAATTTTTACTTTTGAACCTAATTTTTTTGATAATAATTCAGTCGCTTTTTGCAGCGAAGTAGTCTGAAATTGAGGTAGTTGCATGGCATAAAACACCAAGCAAAAACCTAAAATAAGAATAATAACTAAGGTAGGAATCGCCCTTTTTGCATAGTAAGCAAACACCAAACTAAGCAACAAAAGAGCAATCAGAACTAATAATGTATTTGGTACTGGAGAAAACGTTAGCAAGCCACTCATCAATATAATAACGATGAGGGTAATGAGTGTGATGGTAAATATTTTTAGTACTTTACGCATTTTGTAGAGCAAGCTTGAACGCAATTCCGATTCCAGTATGCTACGCTAAATTTATTTATTTTATTAGTAACAATTTAGAAAATTGTGTTACAATAGTGTTAATTTTGTGCTTTTTAACAACATTAAAGGGTAAACTTTGAATATTTTAGCAATCGAATCTTCGTGCGACGATACATCGGCGGCCGTAATTTCTAACGGAAAAATACGCTCCAACATTGTTGCTGGACAGCTAATTCACGAACTTTATGGGGGAGTTGTCCCCGAACTTGCTTCACGAGCTCACCAACAGCACATTGTTAGAGTGGTTGAAAAAGCCATAGAAGTTTCGAAGGTAACAAAAAAAGAGCTAAATGCCATAGCTTTTACTCGTGGGCCGGGGCTTCTTGGCTCTTTGCTTGTGGGTACTTCTTTTGCTAAAGCAATGGCTCTGGCTCTAAATATTCCCTTGATTGAAGTAAATCACATGCAAGCCCATGTGTTGGCTCACTTTATTACGGATAGCCGCCCTGACGAACCAAAACCTGCTTTTCCGTTTCTTTGTCTGACTGTTAGTGGCGGACATACACAAATTGTCTTAATCAAAGATTATGATAAAATGGAAATTTTGGGCGAAACCCAAGACGATGCCATAGGAGAAGCATTCGACAAAACTGCAAAATTATTGGGATTACCTTACCCTGGAGGGCCTTTGGTAGATAAACATGCTCAAATGGGCAATCCCTTGGCTTTTGAATTTCCTTTGTCGGAAATGCCAAAATATAACTTTTCATTTAGTGGAATAAAGACATCGATCTTGTATTTTTTAAAGAAACGAATTGCTGAAAATCCGAATTTTATAGAAGAAAATCTGAGCGATATTTGTGCCAGCGTACAGTACACTTTGGTGCGTATGGTGTTACAAAAACTACGCCGTGCCGCACGAGAATTGAACATAAAAGAGGTGGCCATTGCAGGTGGAGTTTCTGCAAATTCGGGTTTAAGAAAAACACTGCAAGAAATGGGCGAAAAAGAAAATTGGAACGTCTATATTCCTGCTTTTCAATATTGCACTGATAACGCAGGAATGATTGCTATGGCGGCACATTTTAAGTATTTGAAAGGCGACTTTTCAAGCCAAGAAGTGAGTCCCTTGCCGAGGATGGAGTGGTGATTTTATAAAGATAATTAAATTATATCTTCTCTTACTTTTCACCAAAACAAATTTGAAAACCTTTGCTTTTTTAATAAAAACCCATAATTTTGAAATATGATTTTGCCTAATGCCGAAAAAGCCTTTATTGATGACAGAAAACTGATAGATTATTGCCTTTCTGAAAACTACCCAATTGGAAAACATAAGGCCAGGGTTTTTATATCGGCATTGGGCTTTTCATTAGAAAACTTTCAAAATTTGAAAGACATTATTTTAATAAAAATACAAAATAATGAAGCAATTATAACAGAAATAAACCAATACGGTAATTTGTATGTTGTAAATATCTGTTGAGAATCCTCCTAAAAGTGCATTTGTTAGAACAAGTTGGATTATCAAAACTGATGAAAATTTTCCAAGATTAACAAGCTGCTATGTAAATTTATAAAACTATGGACATTTTGGATATATTTGATGTAGTGGTTTTAACTGAGGAGATTCCTTCTCATAAACTGCGTAAAGGCGAGTTGGGGACTATCGTAGAAAAACTTGATAATGATGCTTTTCTTGTTGAGTTTGCCGACACAAAAGGCGTAACTTATGCCATGATTCCTTTGAAATCTTCATCTTTGATGAAAGTTTATTATGAACCTGTTTTAGCATAATAAAAACTCAAAAACTCCTCAAATCCTTAATATAAGCCACACCACCTAAAGCTCTCATTTGACGAACGATTTGTGCTGTACGGCGATTGACATAAGGGCCGGGTTTAGCAACCGACCACTTGATGGGGCTTGGCAAGACCGAAGCAATGCGAGCGGCTTGCTCACGACTGATGTTTTTAGCAGATTTTCCGTAGTATCTTTTTGAGGCTTCTTCTACGCCAAAAGTCATTTTGCCCATTTCGGCTACGTTGAGGTAAACCTCCAAAATCCGTTCTTTTCCCCAAATGACTTCTATCAAAAAAGTAAAGTAAATTTCCAGTGTTTTTCTTGTATAGCTCCTTGATTGCCAAAGAAATACGTTTTTGGCAACTTGTTGCGAAAGCGTGCTTGCACCACGTAATTTTTTGCCTTTTTGGTTACGATTAAAGGCATTGCCCATGGCCTCAAAATCAAAACCAAAGTGTGTAGGAAAAAGTTGGTCTTCAGCGGCAACAACAGCCAAAGGTGCTTCTTTTGAAATATTTTCGTAGGATGTCCAGTCGTAATAAATCTCGCTATTTTCACCATTGGCAATGGCTAACATTTTGCGAGAAATCATGGTAGAAGTAATAGGAACTGGCACAAACTTAAATAAAACAACCAATCCAATAGAAATAGCCAAAAAATACAATGTGATTTTGATTACCCAACGTTTGATTTTACTTTTCAATGCTTCTGATTTCTTTTGGGCAGCGACCGAAGGCTTTGTATTTTTTGTACGTAATGTATTTTTATTGTCACGAGGATCTTTCATGGTCGTTTGGTCATAGTTTTTGCAAAAGTCGGAAACTTTTTTGTCTCACACAAACCATTTTACTTCTGTAACAGATTTGGGCTTTTTGTTTTCTAATGCAGCTTATCTCTTAAAATAACTATATTTCTTAAGAATGGATGATTGAAAAAATGTTTTTGGGTGAAATTTACTATCTAATTTCTTTTCAAATTTAATCTATTCAGTTGTAGATATATTAAATCATCTGATAGTTGAGAGGTTTTTTCTCTCGCCTATCAGATAAATCTTTAATTACAGCCTCCCAGTTGTGCATTAAAAACTACACCATTTTCTACTTTGAAACCCGCATTGAGTAGGATAAACGTACCCGCTTGATAAAGCACATTACCACTCGTTACAAAATTTGTAGCGGTAATGTACGAAGAGGTTTTTTGTTCTGGATTAGCCGTTGGAATATTATGCATAGGATTCATGAGTGAGATAGGACTGCTACTACAAGTACCGCAAGAAGTTTTTATGACCACGGCATTTACTCCTGCATTGGTTAAATTGGTGTTGCCGAAAGTGGCAGTTCCTGTGTGGAAACCAGTAGTATAATCATTTTCTTGGGTATCAACTACGAGCGAATGAGTTGCATTAACATCACCTTTGATATAAGTAAGGTCATTTTCGACTCCACCTCCACTAATTGAAAATTTAGGTAGCCATTGCCCTAAATTAGTCAGTCTTGCAAAATAATAATCTCTGTTTCCTGCTGCAGTTAGGTTTGTTCCACCAAAATTAACTGTTGCTTCAAAAGAACCTATCAGGTGTACTTTTTCATTTTTATATGCTACACCACCACCACTATCAGTTCCGCTACCCCCTGCTTTATTTGCCCACTGCCATTGACCCGAACTATTCAATTTTGCAACTAAAATATCATACCCCTGTGTATTTGTTAAAGCAGGAATTTCACTTGTATTCGTATTTCCAAATTTCAGAAAATCGCCAGCGGCTGTAATAAAACGACCACTTATATAAATATCATCATTACTTCCAAGTGCCAAACTATAAGCTCGATTAGCAGAGCCAAATTGTGCATTATTCCCTGCTTTTGTTGCCCAAGCCCATGTGCCTGCCGAATTGACTTTTGCCACTACAATATCATCCCCTTTGGTCGGAAGTAGTGTAGTTGCACCAAAAGTAGGTGCATCGCTTGGATTTGCGGCATCATTGAATTGATAAAAACCCACAATATATACTTCATTTGCCGAATTTGCTGCAATATCAGTTCCAATTTCGGTACTAATTGTAGTGGCAGTATTGGGTTGTGTTGGCGTTGTAACATACGCCCATTTGATAAATCTTATGGTTCCTCCAGGATTATAGGCGATTAAGATTTTTGCCACATATAATGTATAATTTCCAAGTGTATTTGGAATACTGACAGAACCAGAAGCCGCACTAAAAACGATAGGCGTTGCACTTTGCCCCACATAACCTGTAATATAAACACCATCAATGCCAGCTGTTGTGATAGCCGTTGCATGGTCATTACCTACACCTCCTGCTGATAAAATCCAATTCCAATGCGTAATACCAGTTCGGGTTTCTATGGTTGCTACAAAAATCTCATTCAAGCCAGCACTTGTGAAGGATTCTGTTGTAGTAGTTGTGCCACTTGAAAGATTGTCAAATTTTACAAAATTAGCTGTTCCAAAATAATCCCCCATTACAACAATATTATTCCCTTGAATTGCGATGTCATTGACAATTGCATTTGCTCCACCCCCTTGCACAACCCACAAAACTTGGTTAGCTGTATTCAATTGTACAACAATAGCACTACCATTAGCAGGGTCAAAAGCAACAGGATTTCCATTAATAGTAAAACTTGTGATTCCTGTTAATTTTCCTCCCAAATACGTATTTCCATTGGCATCTTGCATCAGCGACATCACTTTAAAATTAGTATTATTCGTTGAAGCAGGGTTATAAGCTGACATGGTTTGAGTACAACTACTCGCAATTTGCCCACAATTTAGCCGCATAATAAATGGATTTGATCCTACTCGAGTGAGTGTTTTATTGCCAAAAGAAGCATTTGGGCCTGCATATCTACCAGTAGCACAAGGTACATTAGTAATATCAACATCAAAACCCATTGTTTTATGAGAAGAGCCTGTTATAGAGTTATCTCCCTCTACTCCTGCACCTCCTGCACGGGTCGCACCATCGGCGAGCCAATTGCCATTTTTATCAAATCTTGCTAAAAAAATATCACTACTGCCAGCTGATATCAGTTGTCCAACAGTTTTAAAATCAGCCGTTCCGATAAAAGTTCCGATTGCCCACACTTGCCCATTCTGATAATCAATACCTCCTGCATAATCATAACTACTACCACCCATTCTTTTTGCCCAAGCCCAAGTGCCATTGGCATTGAGTTTTCCAATAAAAGCATCTTTTTGACCAGCCGATGAAAGTGCGGTTATTTCGTTGCTTCCCATGCCAAACCTCATAGTTGTTTCAAAATCTCCAGCAACATATATATTGCTTACACTATCAACTTCTATTCCTCTTCCATCTTCGCTTCCAGAGGTATTTGCCCCAATGCCCCCCTGCCCTTGTTGCCCATTGCCAATTGCCATCAGTATCAAGTTTTGAAACAAACATATCGTAATTTAACCCTTGCTGAAATTGCTGTGAACCAATATAAAAACTTTGGGCATTTGTAGATACGTTTAAATAAACCGACCCTGTAATGAAAACATCACCATTTGTTTTATTGGTGGCTATGCCAAATACCTCGTCATTAATCATCGTAATTCCAGCAACTGCATTACAAATTGGGTTACCGAGATACTTTTGTTCTGATGACCTGACCCAATCCCAAGTAGCCGAAGAGCCATTGTCAGTCAATCTTGTAACAAATAAATCATAGCCACGAATACAGTCAATGGTAGTAGCACCAAAGGTACAGTTTTGCTCATTGAAAGGAATTGCATCGCCAGCCGAAGTATCATAATATTCTAAAATACCTCCTATATAAAGTTTTCCTGCATTATCCATCGTCATACATTGGGCTTTATCACCACTTATTCCACCAGCCTTCACTGCCCATTGCCACGTACGAAGTCCGCCAACATCACGGAGTTTTGCTACAAAAATATCATTCGAATATGCAAGATTTGGCTTTATAGTTGAGGTAATGGCTGGTTGTGAACCAAAAGTAACAGTATTAGAAAAAAAACCTGTTATATAAATATTGCTTCCATCGGGGCTGACGCTAATACCACGACTTTGGATTGAAATACCCGAATTCCCGCCAGCATTGATAGCCCAAATTACAGTGCTATCTGGATTAAACTTGGCAATGTATAAAGTACCAGTTGCTGCCGATAAGGTAGTTCCGTTCGTAAAATTTAAAGATGAAGTAAAATGTCCAATCACGTAGATATTTCCATAATCATCGGTAGTTAAATCTTCAGAATTGGGTATCGAAATAGACGTAGAAGAAGTAATATTCCAAGCCGAAGAAATGGCTGGGCAAACTTGGGAATAGGTAGCTATTCTACTGATAATCAATAAAATAGCAAAAAAAGTAGTTTTCATGAGCTTTGAGATTGATTTATATCAAAGTTCATATTTTTTAAGAGAAAATCAACACTTTATTTCCGATTTCTATTTGTTGAATATTCTTATTTTGCCATTTCCTGAAATTCGGCAAATTCAGCTAATTCTTTACTATTTGTCTCGGCTAATTGTTTAAATTCCACTTCCCAATTCATTGAAGCGGCCAGTTGGATCATCATGAGTCCCACTTGACGATTGGCAACTTTGGGTAAATCGCTCGTGAGTGCTTTGTCTTGCATTACTTTTTTTGCTTCGTTTAAGATATTCGTATAATCTTCATGGTTAAATTTATTGAGCCAACCTTGGTTAATATCATAAAATTTATAGTCAGTATCAATCGAAAGCACTTCAGCTTCTGGAAACTCTTCGATGATAAGTTTACGAGAAATATCATCTCGCTTGACTTTCATTCTACCAAAGTCGAAACCTACCGAAACCTTTGCTCTTGAGATAACCAAAGCTTTTTTATTAACATTGAAAAACCCTAAAAACTCTTTTCTGCTGTTATGGTCATAGATTTCGGTGAAATATCCTTCTGCTACCACTACTTTAAAAACTTTTTCGATGCGTTCGAGTAGGAGGGTGGACTCTTGACGAAGCTGGTCTTTATTATCACGGAGTTTTTTGCCGTACATCCAATTGAAAATCTGCCAAGCGGCAATTCCGCCAATGGCAATGGCTACGAGAAAAAGCAAAATTTCCATATTTTTTTACTGTTGAATGAGAGAATTAATAAATTTAGAACAAATTTCTTGAAAAAATCTTAATTTTAGGCAAATTCATTAGATTAACAAAATGCTCGTTTCAGAAAATTTGACTTCATCACTCACTAAAAGTAACTTGATTATTATTGCTGGTCCAACAGCAGTTGGCAAAACCCAACTATGTGTAAAACTGGCTAAACTATTAGACACCGAAATTGTTTCGTCCGATTCTCGTCAATTTTACCGTGAGTTGAGTATCGGAACGGCAAAGCCTACACCCGAAGAAATGGCTGGGGTGGTGCATCATTTTGTTGATTCGCATAATATCAATGAGTATTATAGTGCAGGAGATTTTGAAAGAGATACGGTTAAATTATTAGAAGAAAATGTTTTTAAAAGAAAGAAAGTGGCAATCATGACGGGTGGGTCGGGCCTTTTTATCAAAGCTATTACCGACGGACTTGACGAAATGCCCGATGCTCCATTGGCTTTGCGTGAAACATTGATGCAACGACTCAACAACGGTGAACTCTATGACATGGTTGAAGAGCTTCAAAGACTCGACCCAAAGTATTGTCAAACTGCCGATTTACAAAATTCGCAGCGAGTTGTACGGGCTTTGGAGGTTTGTTTGAGTACAGGAAAACCTTTTTCTTCGTTTCATAAAAAAGCACCAATTGAGCGAAATTTCAATATTATAAGAATAGGAATCGAACGCCCACGTGAGGAATTGTATGAGCGAATAAATTTGAGAATGGATTTGATGATGAAAAATGGTTTGCTCGAAGAGGTGAAAAGTTTGATTGACTACCGACATCATAATGCTTTGCAAACGGTGGGTTATAAAGAGGTTTTTGATTATTTAGACGGAAACTGCGATTATGCCACACTGGTAGATTTATTGAAACGTAACTCAAGACGTTATGCCAAACGACAAATGACTTGGTTTAAAAATCAAGATGCGTTTGAGTGGTTTTATGGCACTGATTTTGAAGGAATAAAAACATGTATTTTTTCAAAATTGAGATGAAATTTAGCGTTTTTATATTCTTATTTTTCGGTTTTTTACAAAATTCCTTCGGACAAACGTTTGAAGAAATGAGGTATTTGACAGTAGATAATACTATTTTTAAGCAATATCGACAGTTTTTTTATAAATATTACTTCCTCAATAATAAAGATACTTTACTGGTCAAACTTTTTACAAAACCAGACCATATTGTGCCTTATGAAGAAAACTGGAAACTTGAATCGAAATCAAAATTGACTTTTGAACAAGATTATACAGCCATTCAACAAATTGCATTGACTGTTAAAGCGGGTGATTATTTTGGTCAGGAGTCGTTGCTACAATATGATTATTTGAATAAAGAACGCAGAGGTATTCGACATGAGCAAACAGGTTTGGTGGAGGTTTGTAAAGATATTACGATTCGTTTGCCACGTGAAAATCATTTTTTGATAACCGAACTCAACCCATTTCCAGAAATAAAAGAACCATTCGTCAAAGATAATGTTTGGCAAAGTACCACAACTACAAGCAATGTGGGCGGAAGTCAAAAATGGAAAACTTGGCAAGGGAGCTTGCAGATAAATTCTACTTATCGCATCAGAGATATTCAAACAATCAAGACAAATATTGGCTACTTAAAATGCTTTGTTGTAGAAGCCACTGCACAAAGTACGCTTGGCGAAACTCGTTTGGTGGCTTATTTCAATGAAGAATATGGCTTCGTAAAACTCAATTATACTAACATTGACAGTAGTTATTTAGTAATGGATATTTATTCGGTGAAGAAGTATTGAGTAGTCGATTTCTAAAGGTGTGCTCTTTTCATCAAATTCGATAAACACTTTTTAATTAAAAGCATACTTTTTTTGAATTGACTTTTTAGCAATTTTACTTCCAATAATCATATTGAATATAAGAAGCTGTTTCATCAGCAATCGCTTTTCCGTGTAATTTTGAAACGACATAAAGCGACATATCAATTCCTGCTGAAACCCCTGCCGATAGTATAATTCTACCGTTATCAACCCAACGTTTTTCAGGAAACAAAGTCGTATTTGGAGCAACTTGTCGCATTTGCTCAACTGCTTTGAAATGCGTAGTTGCAGAAAGTCCTTCGAGCAAACCAGCTTTTGCCAAAATCAACGAGCCAGTGCAAACCGTAAGCAATAACTCTACTTTTTTGTTCATTTCTCGCACCCAATTTAGCAGTTTTTCGTTGTTTATTTCTCGACGAGTGCCAAAAGGTGTACCGTCAGCTCTGAAACCTCCACCACCAGGAATAAGTAAAATATCTGGAGTAGGACAGTTTTCAAAAGTATAGGTTGGCATTATAACCAAATTATTTCTGGCAGCAATGCTTGGTTTTTCGGCAACAGTGAAAACTTCAAAATGACCTTCACCACCACCTTGTTTTCCTGCTACCCCAAAAATCTCAAAAGGACCTGCAAAATCCAAAACTTCGACATCATCAAAAATAAAGATTGCTACGGTACGCATAGAAAAGAGTTTAGAGGTAATTATGAATGTTTTGTCGTAATAATAAATTATTCTTAAATAGAAGAAATTAGAACGATTATTTAATCTACTGATAATGAGCGATTTATATTCAATATTTAGGTTTTAGTGCATAGTACACTGAGGTTTCTCGTTGCTACTTTCGCAAATTAGGATTTTCTTTGCAAAAAACTTTCCATTTGATGAATAAAATTACCATTGCCGTTGATGGCTATTCGAGTTGTGGCAAAAGTACAACTGCCAAAAAAGTTGCCAAACGATTAGGGTATGGTTATATCGACACGGGAGCAATGTATCGGGCTGTTACTTTATACTTTTATCAACATTTAATTACGCTCACCAACGAAAAAGAAGTTATTAAGGCTCTCGAAAATATTCAAATAGAATTTCGGAGAAATCCCAATGACGGCAGAAATGAAACATACTTGAATGGCTTAAATGTGGAAGATGAAATTCGAAAATTGTACATTGCTAATCAAGTGAGCGAAGTAAGTGCTATTGCCGAAGTACGTCATGCGATGGTTGCTCAACAACGGAAAATGGGTAAAAAGAAAGGCGTAGTTTTAGATGGAAGAGATATTGGAACGGTAGTTTTTCCAGATGCCGAATTGAAAGTTTTTATGACTGCCGACCCAATTATTCGTGCCAATCGTCGACAAATTGAACTAAATGATAGAGGTGACTTAGTAGATTTTGAAGAAATAATCGAAAATATTAAAAAACGAGACTTGATAGATACCACTCGTAAAGAAAGCCCACTTATGAGAGCAGAAGATGCTGTCTATATCGATACTTCATATATGACGCTTGATGAGCAAGTTGAAATGGTTTGTATTTTGGCAGACGAGGCATTGAGTAGAGCGATTAGAAATTGAACATTTATCAGTAAATAATTTTTGTATTTTTGAAAAAACTTGATTATATAATCGTAGGGCAGGGAATTGCAGGTTCTTTATTGGCATATAAATTACTGAAAGCCGATAAAAAAATAATTGTCTTGAATGACGAATCTTTGCCAACTTCTTCTCAAGTTGCTGGTGGAATTTTCAATCCCATTACAGGTAAAAACTTAGATAAAACTTGGTTAGCCGATAAAATATTTCCTTATCTAAAAGACTTTTATCTTTCGCTCGAAAAAGAATTTAATGCTACATTTTATCACGAAACAAATCTTTATCGACCTTTTGCTAACGAGGAGCAACAAAAGCACTTTATGCGACTGACCGATGAATATGATTTAGGAAATTATATTAAAATTATATCGGCAAATAATACCGAATATTCAGCTATTACTAACACTTTGGGGGGGCTTCATACGTCATTTGCAGGGTGGGTTAATGTACCAAAAATGATAGAGAATTTCCGCATACATTTCCGTAATCGAGAGGTTTATCAAGCCGAAAAGTTTGTGCACGAGGCATTAGAAGTTTCCGAAAATGAAGTTATTTACAAAGATATTGAAGCAAAACGAATCATTTTTTGTGAAGGTTATTATGCTTCTCAAAATCCATTTTTCAACTGGATTCCTTTCAATCCTGCTAAGGGCGAAACATTTTTGGCTGATGTAGAAGGTTATAATATTGCCGAAATAGTCAACCAAGGCTCTTGGATTATCCCTTTGGGTAATGGAAAATGTCGCATTGGCTCTACTTATGTTTGGGATAAACTTGATTGGGAAACAACCGAAAGTGGAAGGGCATTAATTTCCAGCAAAATTGATAAGTTTTTGCTGCCATCTTACAAAATTACAAATCAAGAAGCGGGTATTCGTCCCACTACAAAAGACCGCCGCCCGTTCATGGGCAACCATCCGCTTCATAACAACGTATATGTATTTAACGGTCTCGGTACAAAAGGAGTTTCGCTTGCACCATTTTTTGCCGAAGAAATGCTTTGTTTTTTAGAAAAAAATAAAGTTTTAATGTCCGAATCTAACATTAAGCGTTTTTATTCGTTATATTCGTTGTAAGATTTTGCCTTTGGTTTTTTAGCAAATCGTCTGAATTCTTGGAAAAATTATAGAGGTATGGAAAATTTATTTACCCTTCGTCGAATAAGCATCAGTTTATTCTTAATGATTGCATTAGGAATAAATAATAGTTCTGCACAAAGCTATTTTTCTTCCACTCAAGAAGAATTTGGCAAAAATCGTATTCAAGATAAACGTTTTGAGTGGCTCACGATTCGGAGCAATAATTTTGAGTTTAATTATTATCGTGGAGGAGATAAAATTGCTCAGAATGCAGCCAAAATTTCGGAAAACGAATATGACCGAATCACTGAGTTGTTGGGTTATACACCTTTCACAACAATGAAGATTTTCTTGTATAATTCGCCCAAAGATTTAGCCCAAAGCAACATTGGACTCACTGCTCCGATTGATTTAGATGGAAGTATTCTGAATTTAGCAAAATCTCGAGTGCAAATCGCCTATACCGGAAACGAAGAGGAGTTTAAGAAAGATTTGATTCGACAAATTGCTCGCTTGTTTGTCTATGATATGCTTTATGGAGGCAGTTTGAAAGAGGTTTTACAGAGTTCTTTATTATTGACTGTTCCTGAATGGTATATGGCAGGAATTTCTACTTATATCTCCGAAGACAACAATGATCTGGTAATGCTTGACCGCATGCGTACAAGTATTTTGAAAAATAAAGATAAGAAAATTGACCATTTGTCTGGTAAAGATGCCGAAATTATAGGGCAGTCTATCTGGAACTATATTGCGGTTCGTTATGGAAAAGATAATATTTCAAATATTCTGAACCTTACTCGCATCATTCGCACCGAAGAATCAAGCATCACCAGCACGTTGGGTATTTCTTACAACCGTTTTATTAGAGAATGGAAAGAGTATTATATCAACAGTTCGTACGCCAATAATAGCGAAAAAATCATCGACGATGGTGACAAGAAAACTATTATCACCCCAAAAGTTGAAACTATTGTAACGAAAGAAAAATTAGTACTTGGAGTTGGAGAAATTGATACTGATAATTATGAATTTGATTCAGAAAATGTAATAAAAGCTCTTGCTGCTGAAACTGCCAAAACCAAAGGCGAAAATATTGATAAATCATCGCCAAGGCTCAATCGTTTGAAAGAAACTTTGAAGGTAAAAGGTCCTTTTGCTTACGAAAACATCATCATTGCCAACGACATTAAGTCAGAGTTTTTGATGGATCCAGTTAGAAGAATGGGGATGAAAAATACTTTAGTGATGAACGATTTGCTCGAAAATCATAGCATTAAATTGGGCCTTTTTATCACACCAGTTTTACGAAACCATGATGTATTTTTGGGGTATAATAATAATGTAAAACGCATTGATTGGGGTGTTGATGTTCAACGACGTTCTATTGCACTGGGCGATTTAGATAACCGTAGCTTATATTTGTTTCGTCCGCTCAATATAAATTTACCTCCGTCTGCTGCTTTTACAATTGACCGCCGTATCTATTATAATAAGTTTTCAGCTTTTGCCTCATACCCGATTAACCCAAACCTTCGTGTGAGTGCTTCTCCATTTTTGCTATCTACTTCCGATATTGACGTATCAGATTTAGGGCGAAAGAGTTTGCAATCTATTTATTTAGGTGGTCGTGTTGAAGTAGTTTTTGATAATACCACGCCGCTTTTTAGTAAAGTTTTGACAGGAACTCGTGCCAAAATTCGAATAGACCGTTCATACAGTTTGAAGAGCAGTTCAGAGAATTTCAGTCGCTTAGTAGTTGATGCCCGACATTATCAGAAAATATTTGGAAGCCTTATTTTTGCGGCACGTGTTTCTTATAGTCGCTCACTTGGAAAATCTCCGAAAGTTACAATTTTGGGCGGAGTAGAAAACAGTATAAACCGTAGTATTGAGCAAACTAATGGACAAGGAATTGGCGTGCCACGTGATTTACGAGACATACTTTTTTATGATTATGCAGGCAACTTAAGAGGTTTCGATTTTGCAAAATTATTCGGTACAAGTCATTTATTAACCAACTTTGAACTACGATTGCCTTTAGCTCAATATGTATCAAAAGGCTCACTGACTTCTAATTTTCTCCGTAATTTACAGTTTGTAGGTTTCTCTGATATTGGTACCGCTTGGTATGGAAACAAAGGGCCTTTTAATCGTCAAAATAGCTTGAATACAGAGGTCATTGGAGGCTTTCAAAACCCTTTTCGTGCCACGGTTACAAACTTCAAAAATCCCTTTTTGGTAGGCTATGGCTTAGGTGTTAGAACAACTATTCTGGGCTATTTTGTGAAAGCTGATTACGCTTGGGGGCTTGAAGACAAAGAGGTTGGAAAAGGGAAACTATATCTGTCTTTAGGATATGATTTCTAATAATTACGTAGTTAAATAGCTATTTAGCATAAGATTTTATTCAATGAATTCTGTAAAAAAAATATTCGTTAACTAACGGATGTTTTTTTGTTGTATGTATTAGGCACGATTATTGCATACTCAATACAATGTCAATTTTAAAGCATCTACAAGAGCGTTTTTTCCTATCAATTGAACTTCAAGAAATCATTTTTTATTAAACGGTAACAAAAAAGGGTTTGGCACAGTTTTGGATACTTATGTATCAGTGCAAAATAATATATTCTTTGGATTGCATAAGAATATTTACACCATCAGAGATATAAATCGTACTCTGATTATTAGGTTGAAGATTATATAAAAAACTTAGCAGATGAGACACAATTTTACACAAAGCGGGGTAAGAGCATTCGTAGATAACCCCTCACAGACATACTCAAAACCAAAAGACAAAAAAGTATTGGTGTTTGTCCAGAAAATTGTCAGCGTAATGAGTTTATTTATTATGCAAAAAAACAGTAAAAAAATTTCTAATACTACTCAAAAAAGTGGTTTTAGTTGGTATTCTACTGTTTCCTCAGAAGAAAAAGCTTTGCAAGAATATTTTACAGACGAAAGTAATAACCAATTAAGTAACAACTTGCCTAATTTTACAACGAATCAAGATTTAATGATGAATAGACTTCCCATCCAAAATAGCTTAACGGTCAAAAATTATCTTATTGGGAGTCATTTTGATAAAAAATTAA
This sequence comes from Emticicia sp., assembly GCF_043780375.1. GTDB lineage: Bacteria > Bacteroidota > Bacteroidia > Cytophagales > Spirosomataceae > Emticicia. The sequence goes on from NZ_JAYWCU010000013.1 coordinate 19,500, forward strand.
AGCGAAAAAAAACATCATTTCCTTCGCTGATACAGATATATAATGAAGAAAATAGGCATCCTGAAAGCTCCTTTTTTAAAGGATTAGCAATAACAATTGTGTTGATGTTTTTTACTGTTTTAGGGCTATCTGCCCAAACAAATACATCAGTAGACTTATCTCTTAGTAAAAAAATAGACAATTCCTTACCTGCGTTGAATGGAACCGTGAAATATACTTTGTGGTTAAAAAACTCAGGGCCAAGTACCGCCAATGCCATTGTTGTACAAGATAACTTTCCGATTGGAGGAGCAACCCTTTTAAGCCATAATGGAGGAGTAAATTTCAATTACAGTGCTGGTACTGGAATTGGTCTTTGGAGTGTAGCTTCTTTAGCTTCGGGCGATTCGGTAAAATTGGAAATCGTTGCCAGTATTATACAACGAGGTGTATTTTTCAATACTGCCGAAGTAAAATCAATGGGAGCAGGTCAAAAAGATATTGATTCTACTCCAAATAACACAAACTTAAATGAAGATGATATTTCAGTAAGTTGTTTTTCAGTGCCATTACTTTGGTACCCAGGTGAAGAATATAAAGTATCAGTTCCTGCACCATTCAAATATGGTACAACCATAAAATGGTTTCGTGGTACTACAGAGGTAACAGGCACGATGACTCAAGCCGTTGTGAATGCTGATACTTCATTGACAATTAAAGCTCCGGGTAATTATAGTTTTACAACTAATGTTACGACTTGTCCAGCCCAAGGATGTTGTGCAGTGCAAGTAATTGAGGGGCCTTATGGTTCAATTGGTGATTATGTATGGATGGATACTAATAACGATGGAATACAAGGAACAACAGCTCTTGAACCCCCAGTTGCAAATGTAAAAGTATATTTGTTAGATTCAAATACAGGAGTAAAATTAGATTCAACAATAACCGACGGCTTAGGAAAATATTTGTTTGATAGCTTATTGACAGGAAATTATAAAGTAAAATTTGTATTACCAATAGGTAGCGAAGCAACAGCTAAATTCTTAGGTGGCGATACTACTAAAGATAGTAATGTTAATCCAGATGGAACAACTGATGCTATAGCAATTGATACAACTCAACCATTAGGAAATGTAGCACGAAACAATCTCACAATTGATGCAGGTCTCTACAGTCCACTTGGTTCAATCGGAGATTTTGTTTGGAAAGATTTGAATAACAATGGTATTCAAGATGCAAGTGAACCAGGTGTTGAAGGCGTAAAAATGGAATTATACGCCTCGAATCTATCAGGAAATCCAATTGGTGCGACATTGAATACAACTACCACGAATGCAAGTGGATTATATTCATTTAATAAGTTGCTAAAGGGAGATTATGTAGTACGTCTCATAACATCAACAATACCAGCAACATATTTAATTTCAACAAAAACTGATGCTGGCTCAGATGATACAAAAGATAATGATTTTAATGCAACAACAGGTTATTCTCCAAAAGTGAGCATCGACCCATTAGTTCCATCGAAGAAAGATATTCCAACAATTGATGGGGCAATTACACTTATACAAGTTGAACCAATTGCAGATTTGAGCTTAAACAAAACAGTAAGTAACTCAACACCAAGTATAGGAGATATTATTACTTATTATATAGATGTTAAAAATGATGGACCTTCTATTGCAACAAATGTAGAAGTATCAGATATTGTTCCATTAGGGTTACAAGTGGAAATAGCAACAGGCGGAGATTTGATGAATATTTCAGGAAATACCGTCGTTGCAAAATTCAATCAAATCAATATTGGTCAAACAGCTACATTCAAAATCGTAGCTAAAGTAACAGCCAGTACAGGAACGATTAAAAACTGGGCACAAGTTACAAAATCTGACCAAAAAGACTTAGATTCAACACCAAACAATGGTATAGATAAAGGTGAAGATGACGACGATGACGCAGATATTATTATTAAGCAGTCGCAGTGTAACCCAATCACGCCACTCATTGCTTGTTCAAATCCTTACATTTGTTTGGGAGAAAGCGTATCAATCGAAGCAATTGGTTGTAACGGAACAATCTTATGGTCTGATGGTCAAACTGGTGGAATCATAACAGTAACACCAAGTGCAACAACTACATATACAGCACAATGTAAAATAAATGATAACTGTATCAGTCCGAAATCAAACTCGGTAACAGTTGTAGTAAATGTTATTGCAGCACCACTTATTACTTCAAGTTCAACAACTAATGTTATTTGTGGCGGAGGAAAAATAACTTTAAAAGCTAATAACTGCACAGGTACAATAACATGGTCGAATGGTACAACGGGTGCAAGCATCGAAGTTTTACCAACAACAACAACGTCTTATACTGCCATCTGCAAGAAAGGAGAATGTGTAAGTGGTAAATCAAATATCATTACTATTACTGTTGGAACACCAAGTAATCCACCGACAATTGCTACCAACAATACTAGCATTTGTAAGGGACAAACAGCGACATTAACAGCAAGCAATTGCATGGGTACAATAGTTTGGTCTAACGGTTCGACAGGAACAATTATCACCATCACACCAAATGCAACAGCAAGCTACTCGGCAATATGTAAAGTGGGCGAATGTTCAAGTACAACGTCGTCAATAGTAACAGTTGCCGTATCACCTACTGAAACACCAGTAATTATTGCAAGTAAAGAAATTCTGTGCGTAGGTGAAGCAGCAACATTAACAGTGACAGGATGTACAGGAAATATATCATGGACGGGAGGTGCAACAACCTCATCAATCATGGTAACACTACCAATTACTACTACTTATGAAGTTAAATGTAGCAATGGTGAGTGCGTTGGTAAAGCTACCAAAATTATAACTGTAACACCAAAGCCTACCACTCCAATTGTAACTTGTGGTAAAGAGAGAATATGTACAGGCGAATCACTTACATTTATAGCTCATGGTTGTGAAGGTATAGTAACCTGGAGTACAGGAGTAACAGGAGCAACAATGACCGTTACACCAGCTACGACTACAACTTATACAGCAATTTGTACAGTAAATGGTTGTGTAAGCAACCCATCTAAACCTGCAACAATTACAGTTATAAACCAAACACCACCAACTATTACAGCTTCTTCAGAGTCAGTATGTAGTGGAGGTACGGTAACATTGACAGCAGCCAATTGTGCAGGAGTATTATTGTGGAGCACAGGTGCAACAACAGCCGCAATTACTGTAAATCCAACAGTTGTCACAACTTATACGGTAAAATGTATTGTAGAAGAATGTGAAAGTTCTGCTTCAAAAACTATTAACATAGGTGGGGGTATAGTACCAACTCCTCCAGTAATTTCTGCAAGTCAAACATCGCTGTGTGGCGATGATAAAGCTAAACTTACAGCTACAGGCTGTGTAGGTGGTACTATAAAATGGAGTACAGGAGCTACAGGCTCAACGATTTCGGTAGGAACAAGTATTTACTCCGCTATTTGTATCAATACTTGTGGCGAAAGTGCCAAATCAAGCGAAATTGTAATCAGCGTAGGTATTGCACCTTCTGTACCAGTTATTGCAACGACTACAAATACACTTTGTGGAAATAACACAGCAATATTAACAGCCTCAGGTTGCTTAGGAACAGTAAAATGGAGTACCGGAGTAACAGGATCCATGATTTCGGTAGGAGCCGGTACTTACTCAGCTATTTGTAGCAATATTTGTGGCGACAGTGCTAAGTCTAACTCAATAATAATAACAAATACAACAGTTCCGACACCAAATATTACAGCTAACAACGAAACAGTTTGTAGTGGAGGTTCGGTAATACTTACAGCAACTAATTGTACAGGAACATTATTGTGGAGTACAGGTGCAACAACACCAGTAATCACAGTAATACCAACTGCTACAACCACATATACAGTAAAATGTAGTGTAGGAGAATGTGAAAGTTCTACTACGAAAATCATTACTGTAAGTGCAACTGGTGGGCAAATACCATTAATAACAGCCAGTAAGGATGGCGTTTGCGTAGGTGAGTCTGTTTCATTGACGGCTACAAATTGCACAGGAGCATTAACTTGGAGTACAGGTGCAACAACAACCTCAATTACTATAACACCAACAACAACAATAACTTATGAAGTAACTTGCTTGGTAGGCGGATGTAGTGGTAAAGCTACCAAAATTATAAAAGTAACACCAAAACCTACTACTCCAATTGTAACTTGTGGTAAAGAGAGAATTTGTGCAGGCGAATCACTTACATTTATAGCTCATGGTTGTGAAGGTATAGTAACCTGGAGTACAGGAGCAACAGGAGCAACAATGACCGTTACACCATCTACGACCACAACTTATACCGCAATTTGTACAGTAAATGGTTGTGTAAGTGACCCATCTAAACCTGCAACAATTACAGTTATAAACCAAACACCACCAACTATTTATGCTACGAGTGATGCAGTTTGTAGTGGAGGTACGGTAACATTGACAGCAGCCAATTGTGCAGGAGTATTATCGTGGAACACTGGTGCAACAACAGCCGCAATTACTGTTAATCCAACAGTTGCCACAACTTACACAGTAAAATGTATTGTAGAAGAATGTGTAGGTATAGCAACTAAAACTATCACTATCGGTGGTGGTCAAGTTCAAAATGCACCGACCATTGCTACAAACAAAACAAGTGTTTGTGGCAACGAAACAGCTACATTGATAGCTTCAGGTTGTGTTGGTTCAGTAAAATGGAGTACAGGTACCGCTGGCTTAACAATTTCAGTAGGAGCTGGAACTTATTCAGCAACTTGTACAAACGAATGTGGTGAAAGTGTTCAATCAAATATAATAACCATTCAAACTGGAGGTGGTTTAGCACCAGTCATCTCGGCATCAATTACTGCCATTTGCGAGCCAGGAAATGTCACACTTTCTGCCTTAGGATGTAGCGGAACAATAGTTTGGTCAAATAGTCAGACAGGAAGCAGCATTACAGTAAATGTGGCAATAACAACAACTTTCTCAGCGATTTGTACATCTGGTACTTGTGAAAGCGGTTCATCTAATAAAATAACTGTAACTGTTGGCAAACCAAACAAACCAACAATCAGTAGCGATAAAACAACGATTTGTGCAGGTGATGCCGTAGTACTTACAGCCGTAGGTTGTACTGGCACAACCGTTTGGTCGAATGGTCTAACAGGATCTCCTATAACAGTAAACCCAACTACAAATACCGAATATACCGCTGTATGTAAATTGCCGCAAGGAGGATGTACCAGCGACCAATCAGTCAAAATAATAGTTAATGTTATAACTAAGGCAGAATCTCCAGTAATCTCATGTTCTGCAACACGGATATGTAAAGGAGATACACTTACACTTAATGCTTTAGGTTGTAGTGGAACAGTTCTCTGGTCAACGGGTCAAACATCAGTATCTATCAATATTAACCCTACAGTAACAACGGTTTATACTGCTATTTGTAAAGTAGGTTCATGTGAATCAGCACCGTCAGCAGCAGCAACTATCAATGTTGGCAACCCAATTCCTCCAGTTGTAAGTTGTAAAAACACACAGATTTGTAGTGGTTCAAGTACACAAATCGAAGCAGCAGGTTGCACAGGAATAGTGAAGTGGTCTGATGGTCAAATTGGTGCAGTCATTACTGTTTCACCAATAGCTATTACAAGCTACTCAGCTATTTGTGACGGAGGAAGATGCCAAAGTGAAAAATCGAATATTATTACAGTTCAGGTGACAGGTTCGGGTTTAACAAAACCAACAGCCAAAGACCTCGTAAATATATGCCCATACATAACGGTTGATTTGACAACTGGTGTAACAACCCAGCCGTCATCACAAGGTGGTGGGTTTGTATTCCGTACAGGAACAACGCCAGGTTCACCAGCAGTAACGAATCCATCAACGGTCGGAACTGGTACATACTACGTATTTGAGAAAGCAGGAAATGGCTGTTACAGCGATGGAAGCAAGATTAATGTAAACATTACTTCTTGTGAGCTTGTTAATCCATCATGCGTAACCAACCCAGCAACTGCCAAAGCAGGTAAAGACAGTACGGTTTGCTTGAGCGATGATTTCTTCACACTCAAAGGTCAAATCGGTGGCTCTGCAAGTAGTGCAAAATGGACAACTGACGGTAAAGGTTCATTTGATAATGCTTTAAGTTTGAATACAAAATACTTCTATTCAAAAGATGACGTAATCAAAGGGAATGTTTCATTTACTCTTACTACAAACGATCCAGACGATAATGGCTCATGTGTGGCAGCAAGTTCTACTTTCAAAATTACTTTGAATGGCGTAACAACTGTACCAACCATTGTATCTAATAAATCACCAAATATTTGCTTCGGGGATTCAATAGTTTTGACAGCAAATGAAGTGGGCATTTATAAATGGAGCAACGGTGCAACAACTAAGAGCATCACCGTAAAAACGCCAGGCCGCTATACAGTTAAGTTATTGAAAGAAGGTGGATGTGCCTCACTTAGCTCAAACGAAATAGTAGTAGTACTTGGAAGTGCCATTTCAGCACCTACTGTTGCATCAATTACTAAAAATACTTGCCCAGCAACAGTTGTAAACCTTAATAGTGCGGTTTCGAGCCAGCCTAAATCCCAAGGAGGCGTATTCGAGTTCCATACAGGAAGTGCAGCAAGTTCACCAATGCTTGCCAATGTGAGTGCAGTAGGAGCAGGTACTTATTATGTACTTGAAAAAAGTACGATAGGTTGTTACAGTTCAAGTTCGCCAATCATTGTAATGATTGATCAATGTACACGTAATCCTACGGATACTACACAAACAGAGCTTAGTATCGTAATCGTAGGTTCACGTGTTGAGCTGAAAGTCGGAGACCCTATTACATATACAATTACAGTAAAAAATAACAGCACGAAGACCGCAACGAATGTAAATATTGTAAACGTACTACCAAAAGGCTTAGCAATCACTTCAGCTACTCCAGGCTTTACGGCTTTCGGTACTGATTCTTTATTGAGTGTGATTGGTAGCTTGCCAGGTGGTGCAACTAAAACATATACTTACGAATCTAAGACTACTAAAGCAGGTAAGATTATCAATACTGCCAAGATTACTAAACTTGACCAAGTTGATCCAATCACCAGCAATAACATTAGTCAATGGGCAGTAGAATGTAAAACTTGTCAGGAAACTTGCGTAGGATTAGCCCTCTCGGCCGATACAACTCGCCAAGCAAATGGCAGCTATAACATAACATTCCGTGCATTAATTGAAGCCTGTGGTAATGTTAAACTCGAAGGGGTGAAAATTGCCGAAAATTTGGCAACTATGTTCCCTCTACCAACAGCCTTCACCATTGTTCAAAAACCAACAGCAGGTATTGGTAGCAAATTGATAACCAACGATAGTTTCAATGGTTCAACAGACCCCAACTTGACAATTCCCGCAGGAAGTGAAATTGAGGCAGGTAAAATAGATACAGTGAAGTTTGTAATAAACATAGTACCAAACGGTAAAGAAGGGCCATTTAGCACCAATGCCATAGTTGAAGCAATTGGAAACACGATTTTTGGTGTTCCACAAGATGTTTCTGATGTATCAAACAACGGAAAGGTAGTAGATAAGCCAAGTGCCGAACCTACGGTAGTGAAACTTTACAAATCACCAAGTATTGGTCTTGCGAAAATAGTGTTGGATACTACTAAGAAATCTAACGGCTCTTACAACATTACTTATCAATTACTCGTGAAAAACAATGGTTCAATAACGCTGAATAATGTAATTTTAAGAGATACGCTAAGCAAAGTATTCAAAGCACCAGCTACGTTTACAGTGGTGGGAGTACCAACCAAAAACTCAGGTAGTCAATTAACTATCAATAGTGCTTTCAATGGTACAGGTGACAGTCGCTTGACATTATCTGGAAGTACCCTTGCAGTTGGAAAAACAGATACTTTGAAATTTACAGTAAATGTTCAGCCAGATACGTTAAAATCATTTGCTAACACAGCGGTCGTGAGTGCTTTAGGTACACTCACAGGCGGTTCGACAGAAAATGTGACGGATTTGTCAAATGCAGGTCTAAACCCTGATGCACCGGGTAGTAACCCTACTAATTTGAATCTTGGTTCTGATGGCGGAAGTTCAATCGAAGTTCCATGTATTGGCATAGCACTTTATGTAAAAGATACCTTGAAACAGCCAGATGGTAGTTATAATATTACTTACAACGCTATTATCAAAAACTGTGGTAACTTGAACTTGTCGAATATACAAATATGTGATACATTGGCAAGAACGTTCAACTCACCAATAATTGCAACCATTATTCAAAAGCCAACTGTAAGTGCAGGAAGTCAATTAAAGCCAGATAATACTTACGATGGCATTACCAATACTTGTATGTTGTTGAGCGATAGTCAAATTGCACCAAGTAAAGTAGATACCATTAAGTGGGTAATAAACGTACAGATAGGCGATAATAAAGGGCCATTCAGAAATACAGTTATCGTAACGGCAAAGACCCCAAGTGGTAAACTCATCAGTGATGCATCGAATACAGGTATCGACCCGAATCCAGTGGGTAATGCACCAACTGTTATCAATTTTAATAACTTGCCAGATGCCATCATCGGTCTATCAAAAAATGCAAGCGAAGCAGTGAAAGTAGCAGGTACAACTAATACCTATGATGTGACCTTTACTTTCAAAGTGAAAAACTATGGTAAAACTGATTTTACAGGTGTACAGGTTCAAGATAACCTTTCTGTAACATTCGGAGATAGTGTAAAGATTGATTCTGTTAATGTAAAAGTAGATACTGGTTTCAAAGCTAACAGCAACTTTACAGGTCGTGGTAGCTTGATTAATCTCTTGGTTGATTCATTGAGTACCTTGCCTAAAAATACCACACGTAGTATAACTTTATTTATTCGTGTAACATTGGTAGGAGGTAAAAACGCTTTCGAGAATCAAGCATTAGCAATTGGTAAATACCCAAGCAATAAATCAGTAGATGATCTTTCAACTTCAGGGATGGACCCTGACCCTGATGCTAACGGTACTCCAAAAGACAACAGTCTTGCTACGCCAGTGAAACTTGGTACTGTAACACCAATACCAACTTTTACAACGACTTTAGGTATTGCAAAAGCCGCAAAACTCGACTCGATTAAAAATGCAGATGGTACTTACAATCTATCATATACTATAATTATCAAAAACTATGGTATCCATAAATTGACTAATGTGCAATTGAGCGATAGCCTTGGACAAGTATTTGCTGACAGTGCCGAATTTGTTCTGGTAGATAAGCCAACCTTGAGCAAAAATAGCAAGTTGAAAATAGATAGTACTTTCAATGGTAGAACAATCTCAACGATGTTGAAAGCCGAAAGTAGTTCATTAGCAGTGGGAGCAAGCGATACCTTAACTTTCAAACTCAGATTATTGACTGCGAAACAAGGCGATGCCATCTACTCTAATAGTATTAGTGGCACAGCCAAAGATAGTACTACAAACGTGAAAGACTTATCGCAAGCAGGTCTGAATGCCGACCCAGATGGAGATAAAAACCCAGGCAACAACAATGAGCCAACTGTCATTACTATCAAAGGTAAGATCGCAATTGCAGACTCATTGGTAGTAATTCCAAGTGCTTTCTCTCCAAATGGAGACGGAAACGGTGATATGTTCGTCATAACAGGAATAAATAAAACCGACAGAATAGCTGAAATTTTTATCTACAATCGTTGGGGGCAGTTGGTATATCAAAGTACCGACTTCGGTAAAGAAGAAGGATGGGACGGTGTAGCCACCAACGGACTATTACTCGGAAGCAAGGGAATTGGAGTTCCCGATGGGACTTACTACTACGCTGTGAGAGCAGAGGGATTGTGGGAAGGGAATACAAAAATCGGATTCATTACTATTGCGAGATAGTAATAAAAAATAAAGAGGATAAATTTCGAAGGTTAATACATTCGAAATTTATCCAAAACTTTAAAATTTATCATATTTAAAAAAAATATTGATACTTTAAAACTTTAATGTAACTTTGTTTGCTATTGAGTATAAAAAAGCTTATAAGGTTGCGTCAATAAAATTGAATAAACCTTTACAAGCAACATTATCCGTACTATTTAATTGGGTAAAAAATGAAGAACTTTACAAACCTGAAAAACAGGTTAGCTACGCTTTTGCTCGTTGGAGCGTTATCAAGCAGCTACCAAACCTTCGCTCAACAAGAAGCGATGTTTTCCCAGTACATGTTTAATACAATGGCCATAAATCCAGCTTATGCAGGTAGCCGTGACGTATTGAGTTTAACCGCCCTCGGACGCTACCAGTGGATTGGAGTGCCTGGAGCACCAACTACCTATACTTTCTCGATGGATATGCCAATCAAGAATGAAAAAATGGGTCTTGGGCTACAAGCATCTTATGATGGTCTTGGTCTTGCCAAAAATACAGGGCTTTTTCTTACTTATTCTTACCGAGTAAAAGTAGGTCCGCGTGCTACACTTGCCTTTGGTGTGCAAGGTGGTGCAACCAATGTTCGTTGGGCATTATCCGATGCACAAAATGTAGGGAATGACCCTGTTTTTGCTGGTAGTTCGGATATTAGCCGTATGTTACCAAACGTTGGAGGAGGTATTTACCTAAGCAATGACCGTGGGTATATTGGTATTTCTTGCCCACAAATTATGCAAAACTCAATTACCAATTTTAATCTTGGTGCTGATGCAAAAAAAGGTGATGGCAAAACTCGCCGCCACTATTTTGCGATGATGGGTTTTGTATTGGGAAAAGGTACTTTTAAAGTTAAGCCTTCAACCATGCTTCGCTACACTGTTGGTGCTCCACTTGGCGTTGATGGAAACATCAATATTTGGATAAAAGACAAAATCTCCTTCGGAGTTTCTGGAAGAATTTCGCAATTCCAAAATTTCAGCCAACCCGACCCATTCGATGCGGCAGTTGGTATGATAGAATTGCAATTGACACCTCAGTTGAAAATGGGTTATGCTTATGATTTTACAACTAATAGGCTAAACGACCAATCGAAAACAGGTACAAGTCGTTTCTTTGGGATTCCAACGCATGAGGCAATGCTTCGCTACGAATTTGGCTTCGGTAAAAACAAAATTCTTACGCCAAGATATTTCTAATAAAAATTCAAGAAAAAATAGTTCCATCTCAAAATTTATTGGGATTGGTACGAAGGTTGTATATGATAAGTTTTTACTAGACCTTAAGTTTATAATTTAACTATCTATTATACAACAATACGATTACGCATAAAATTTGTCTATATACGAGTGAATTTTAAATTCAACAACAATGATTCTCAGGAAAAAAATAATCGAAGCTTTGGTTGTAGCAGCCTTGCTCGGTGGTAGCGTACAGGCACAAGATGCCTTACTGAAAACTGGTGAGCATCACTATGAAAGTCTTAGTTACGTAAAAGCCATTGATGCTTTTGAAGCGGCTTTGAAAAAGAAAGGATTGACCGACCAACAAAAATTGACTGCCAAAATTAAGTTGGGGGACAGTTATACTAAGATAAAAGATACACAAAACGCTGAACGTGTTTATAGCGAAGTTATCGGTGCAAATGGCGATTTATCTGGCGAAAATATTGGAGTATGCCTCAAATATGCTCAAGTGCTTGCCAGTAATGGTAAATACCGTGAGGCACAAGAAATGTACGATAAATATACACGTAAAGTTGAAGATGACCCTCGTGGGAAAGGATTTTCAAAACTTTATAATGATGTAAGCGTACTATCAAAAAATGCCAATTGCTATAAAGTAGACTACCTTTCTATCAATACTAATTCAGCAGATTTTAGTCCTTCTTACTACAAAAATGGTTTAGTGTTTGTCTCAAATCGACATAGTACTGTTGGGGTTCGTCGTGTATTTAACTGGAACGAAACCCCGTTTCTTGACCTGTTTTACCTTGATGATATATCTGCCATTGGTGGACAAGCGGCAGGTTTAGGAACAGGCTCGGGTGATATAAAAGCTCCTCGCAGAAGAGGCGGCAGCGGAGGAAATGTTGGTTCTGATGAGTACACTGCTCCCACCGCCAACGATACTCGTACAATTGGTACTTACGGAGGAATGAACGTAATGGCTGGCTTAGGCTATGGCGACCGCCCCGTTACCGAATCAGAAAGATTTGGGGGTTCAATCAATTCAAAATACCACGAAGGACCAGCCGCTTTTTTCAAAGATGCTTCAAAAGTAATTTTTACACGAAATAATTTCAATAATGGTAAAGTTCGTCGTAGTTCTGACGGAATCAACAAATTGAAGTTATATATAGGAGATGCAGTCAAAGATGGTTGGAAAAATATTAAAGAATTGCCTTTCAATAGTGACGATTACTCGACAGGACATCCTGCCCTTTCGCCAGATGAAAAATTGCTATTCTTTGCTTCTGATATGCCTGGTGGTTTTGGCGGAACAGATATTTATGTTTCTCGTTTAGATGGTAACAACTGGTCTGCACCAATCAATTTGGGTAAAACTGTTAATTCAAAAGGCAATGAAATGTTTCCTTTTGTCGATGATAAAGGTAATCTTTATTTTTCATCAGACGGACAAGCGGGCTTAGGAGATTTAGATATTTTCTTTACTCAAATGGATGGGACTACTTCGAAAGGTCGTATAATTAACCTTGGGGCACCAATCAATTCGAGCAAAGACGATTTTGGTTTGGTAACTGACGGATTACGTAAATCAGGGTATTTTAGCTCAAATCGTAAGCGTGGCGGTGCTGATGATGATGTTTATAAATTCGATAGGGAGTGTGAACTCAAAGAAGGTTGTGATTTAATTATTGCAGTATATGATGCCGAAACCAAAATGCCTTTAGATAATACCAAGATTGTTTATGAAGACAAAAATGGAAATATCAAAGAGAAAATGAGTGATGCTGATGGGAGTGTCAAATTGGAAGGACTCGACCAAGATATAGAGTTTGCTTTCCGTGCAACACGAGATGGTTATAGTGCCAATACTGTTAGTTTTTCAACAAAAGATTGTGACAATGAGGCTTCTCGTTTAGAGATACCGATGAGTCGTCCAAAACCTACGGTTGATTCTACGGCATTGTCGCAGAATAAAGATAATAAAACTTCTGGTCAAAATTCAGGAGAACAATCAACTCAAGGGCAGCAAAAGACAGGAACTACTGGCAATACAACAGGCACAAGTGGCACGGTACTGACAGGAACTACTTGTACGATTCGTGGGCGTGTAATGTCGCAAGGTACTAAGCAAGCCGTTGATGGTGTATTAGTAACGCTTCGTAGCGAATGTGATGGTTCAACACAAACTGCTTATACCGATGCTACTGGAAACTACGAATTTATTGTAGTGGAAGGTTGTGATTATACCGTAGAAGGCTCGAAAGATAACCTTGGCTCGAAAGGGAAACGTATTCGTAAATTGAATTGCAAAAAAGGTGGTGTAACTGCCGACGTATTTATGTTCGGAACAGGTGACATTGTACAAGTTGATAATATTTATTTCGACTATGGAAAATGTAACTTACGCTCTGATGCTCGTGCCGAATTAGATAAATTAGTAGCCATGATGCGTAAATACCCAAAAATGCGTATCGAATTGAGAGCCCATACAGATAGTCGTTCGGAATCTGATTTTAACCAAAAGGTTTCGGAAGGACGTGCAAAAATCTCGGCTGGTTATTTGTTTAAGCGTGGTATTAGTCGCAGCCGTATTGAGTTTGCAGGTTATGGCGAAACAATGCCAGTAAACGGTTGCGTTGATGGTGTGGAGTGTACCGAAGAGCAACACGCTCAAAACCGCCGTACTGAAATCAAGATTTTACAAATGAATTGATAGAAGAGTTAAAAACTCCAGAATGTTAAGCAGCCGCTCCGATTTATCGGGGCGGCTGCTTAATTTTGTATCAAATTCGGATTTGCACTGAACATCACTTACTTAAGTAAAAGAGTAAAAGTTTTCGAGTATTAGAGTATAGCTAGTTATCTTTGTTGAATGAGAACGAAAATATATATACATCTAAGTGCGGAAGAGCAATCTGAGTTAGAATCCTTGGTTCGATTATCATCAAATCATCGCATACGACAACGAAGTCAGGCTCTTTTATGGAGTCATTGGGGGAAAGACCGCAATACGATTGCCACTTTATTCGATGTAAAAGCAGATACAGTAAGTTCATGGCTGAATCGTTGGAGGAGAGATAAAATATTGGGTTTGAGTGATTTGGCACGAATAGGTCGTCCAAGTAAATTTAATTTGGAAGAAAAAAAAAGATAATCTCATCCTGTAACTTAGGTGTTGTCAATATTGCATTATGGTGTTATGAATGGTTAACTGTTTTAGGTAAAAAGGCAAGTAAATGGACTATTATTAAGATTTTGAAATCAGCCACGTTTACTTGGCGACGTGTAAGAAAATCTTTAAAATCACAACGAGATATACTTATGTTTAATTTTTTCAAAGAAGAAATAAAACATTTACGTTGCCAAGAATTAGACGGTAAGATACAATTATGGTTTTATGACGAAACAGGTATTAGTCTGAACCCAACGAGCATTTATGCTTGGTTGCCCAAAGATAGTGCTTGTCAATTACCAGCTCAAAGAGGAAATATATTGACCATAGCTGGTTTTATTCAAGTAGATAATACCCTACAAGCCTATTCTTGTCAAGGGAGTATGAGCAGTGAACTCTTCATTGAATATGTTGAAGATTTCCTAAAACATTATCCACCCAATAAGAAAACAATAGTCATTTTGGACAATGCTTCTTTTCATAAATCAGCAACTGTAAAAATTAAAATGAGCTTATGGAAAGAGCAGAATTTATATTTTCAATTCTTACCACCATATTGTTCAGAATTAAATCTAATTGAAATTCTTTGGCATCATTTGAAACATTTGTGGATAAAAATTGAGCATTATAAAACTGCTGATACCATCAAAAATGCGGTTGATGAGATTCTATCACAAGTAAAACACAAATACACGATTA
>NZ_JAYWCU010000014.1:0-8780 GCF_043780375.1 Emticicia sp.
CTCCTCTTCAACTAAAATAAATAAGCCATCAATTGCTTTTTGAGTTGCATATCCTTTCAAATCTGGATTTACTTTTTGCGTAAATGGAAGAGCGTTATAAGTAGTTGCCAAGTCGGTATAATATTTAGTTGCTTGCGTTTTTTGTAAGGCACGTTCTACTGCAGGCATAAATGCTTGAACCAAAGCTGCTGAAGTTGTTCTTTTCAAAAACATTGTGGCAGCATTTTTATCGCCCCTCAAAATACCCCAAGCATCCGAAAATGACATGCTTAAAATCGCATTGACAAAAATTGGTTTAGCTTCTTTAGCAGCTTCTTCTGCACCACGATTGAGAGAAACTACAAATTTATCCACTTCATTTCCCAAGCCAACTTTGCGTAGAGCATTTTCTACTCGTTGAACTTCTGGAGGAAAAGGAATCTTTATTCTTGGATTCAAATAAAAGCCATTCATTCTTGAAGCACTATCAGCACCTTTATTAATACCAACTTTTAAGGCTTCTTTCAAACCCATCACCACATCATCATTTGTTAATGGTCCGTTTTGTGTTTGGTCAATGATTCCACCTAAAACTTTACCCAGATTAAATTTTTGTCCTGCACAACCTTGCAAAGTTAAAATGCTGATTATAAAGAAAATAGAAAGCGATTTTTTCATTTTTACTGTTTTTTTGAGATTGTTTTATGAATTATTAATTCTCTTACTAACGAATGAACAATGAAAATTGTATTTTTGTGCAAATAAAGTTTGAAATAGCAAACATAGCTTGTTCGATAGTCATAGTTTACCGCAAAAAACAACAAAATTCAATAAAGAACATTTAAAACTTTATAAATGAGACTCATTTTAGCCGAAGTAGTAACAATTGGAGATGAAATTTTATATGGGCAAATTACGGATACTAACACGCAATGGATGAGTACCGAATTAGATAAAATTGGTATAAAAACGGTGCGTAAGTCTTCGGTTGGCGACCAAGAAGATAAAATTTTACAAATTTTTGAAGAAGCTGAAAATCGTGCTGATATAATTTTATTGACTGGTGGACTTGGACCCACAAAAGACGATATTACTAAGAAAACACTTTGTAAATATTTTGATGATGAATTGCTCATCAATGAAGATGCCTTGAGTTTTATTACAGATTTTTTTACAAAAGGAGGTCGTCCAATGACGGAACTTAACCGTCTGCAAGCAACAATACCAAGTCGTTGTACTTATTTGGCAAATAAAACAGGAACTGCCCCAGGAATGTGGTTTGAGCATAAAGGAAAGTCGAATCGTACAACTATTTTCGTTTCGATGCCTGGCGTGCCGCACGAGATGAAATATCTAATGACCAACGAAGTAATTCCACGATTAAAAAAATTCTTTGAAACACCTGTCATTTATCACAAAATGATTCGTACAATTGGCGTTGGAGAATCGTTTTTAGCTGAAAAAATTGAAAATTGGGAAGATAATCTGCCTGAACATATCAAATTGGCGTATTTACCAAGTTTTGGACAAGTACGTTTGCGATTGACAGCAGTTGGAGAAGATGAAGAAATTTTAAAACAAGAAGTTCAAGATGAAATAGATAAAGTTTTGCCTTTAATTGAATCATCAGTTTTTGGTTTTGATAACGATGATTTAGAAGTAGCTATTGGAAAAACTTTGAAAAGAAAAGGTTTGACCGTTTCAGTTGCCGAAAGTTGCACAGGAGGCTATATTTCACACTTGTTTACAAAAGTTCCGGGCAGTTCTGCTTATTTTACAGGAAGTGTAGTAAGCTATGATAATTCTGTGAAAATTAATGTGTTGGGCGTAAAACCTGAAACAATCACCGAAAATGGGGCAGTGAGTGAAGAAACTGTAACACAAATGGCAGAAGGCGTGCGAAAACTTCTTAAAACTGACTTTGCAATTGCAACAAGTGGAGTGGCTGGGCCTGATGGAGGAACATCAGAAAAACCAGTTGGCACATTATGGATTGCGTGTGCAATGGAAGGGAAAACAATCGCTCGTAAATTACAAATGTCTAATCAACGAGATACAAATATCAATTACGGAAGCGTTGTAGCATTAAATCTTTTGAGAAAAATGCTTAACGGAGATTATGAGAGCTAATCTTTAAAAAAAATCTTCAACAAAAACTATACATTATGGCTTTGGTAGAAATGATAATGCCTAAAATGGGCGAAAGTATTTTTGAATGTACGGTTTTGAATTGGCTTAAAAATGTCGGTGAGAAAATCGAAGCAGACGATATGATTTTAGAGGTCGCTACAGATAAGATTGATACTGAAATTGGCTCATCGCATTCAGGTATTATCAAACAATTTTTGGTTCAAAAAGGCGAAATTGCTATCATAGGAAATCCGATTTGTATAATTGAAACCGAAGTTGGACAGGTTTCAGAAAACAAACCGGTTATAGCTGATATTGAACAAGAACTAAAGAATTTATTGCCTGAAATTGAAAGACAACTAACTATTTCATCAAACTTAGCTACTAACTCTGAGCTAAAATCGAATGTTTCGAATATTCGTTTCTATTCTCCTTTGGTAATAAATATTGCTAAGGAAGAAAATATTTCGTCGGAGCAATTAGATGCAATGATAGGAACAGGTTTGGATAATCGAGTAACCAAAGATGATATCTTAGCTTATCTGAAAAAACGCTCTGATTTAACAATAGAAGAACCTATTTTGCAATTCACTGAACGCCGCCCGACTGAACATAGTCCAAATGACCAAATTGTTGAAATGGATAGGATGCGTAAAATGATTGCTGAACGAATGACTGAATCTAAACGAATTTCAGCACACGTTACTTCATTTGTAGAAACCGATATGACCAATATTGTTTTGTGGAGAGAGAAAGTTAAAGGTCAATTTAAGAAAGAAACAGGCGAAAATATTACTTTCACTCCTCTTTTAATCGAAGCAGTAGTAAAAGCAATCAAGGATTTCCCATTGATAAATATCCAAGTTGACGGCGATAAAATTATTATAAAGGGTAAAATTAATATAGGTATGGCAGTTGCTTTGTCTAATGGTAATCTGATTGTACCAGTCATTCATGAAGCAGATTCTTACAGCTTGATTGGTTTGACAAAGAAAATAAATGACCTCGCCACCCGAGCAAGAACTAATAAATTGAAACCCGATGACTTAATTGATGGAACATTTACGGTTTCAAATATTGGCGGTTTCGGAAATATTGCAGGAACGCCAATCATCATGCAGCCACAAGTAGCAATTATTGCTTTCGGGGTTATTCAGAAAAAGGTTGCAGTCATTGAAACTCCTCACGGAGATACTATTGGTATTCGTCAAAAAATGATTATTTCACATTCTTATGACCACCGTGTAGTTGATGGTTCGCTTGGCGGACAGTTTGTTAAAAGAGTTTCCGATTATTTAGAAAACTTTGATTTAGAGCGAAAACTGTTTTAGAAATTGTATTTTTTGATTTAAATAAAGGCATCGAGATTTTTTCGATGCCTTTATAATTTAAAAAACTCGAAGTAGATTAAAGGTTTTCTTGGAAAAGTTTTTAAAAACAAAAATAAACCTTGAACTTTGAAAGCAGAAAACAAATTTTGTAAATTTTGAAATTTTCTAATATCTTATATCTAAGTATAAATGCTTTTCAATTCTTTTGAATTTCTACTTTTCTTTCCGCTCGTTACCCTCATTTATTTTGCCATTCCGCACAAATATCGCTGGTTTCATTTATTATTGGCGAGCTGTTTTTTTTACAGTTTTTTTATTTTTGAGTATATTCTTATACTTTTCTTCACCATTATAATCGATTATTTTGCAGGAATTTGGATCGAACAATCGCAAGGTAAAAGTCGAAAAACGGCTTTGATAATGAGCCTCGTGGCAAATATTGGTGTTTTGGCAGTCTTTAAATATTATAATTTCTTTATTGACAATTTTAACACAGTTCTATTCAAAATAAACCCCAATGAACTTATTCCTCATTGGAACATAATTTTGCCCATTGGCTTATCATTTCATACTTTTCAAGCCATGAGTTATACCATTGAAGTATATCGAGGAAATCAAAAAGCAGAACGCCATTTTGGTATTTATGCACTATATGTAATGTTTTATCCGCAGTTGGTAGCGGGCCCAATCGAACGACCACAAAATGTCATACATCAGTTTTATACGAAACACGAATTTAATTTTACTTTAGCAGTTAGTGGGCTTCGCTTGATGCTTTGGGGAATGTTCAAAAAAGTAGTAATTGCCGATAGGTTGTCAGTTTTTGTTAATCAAATTTATAATCAACCGACTGATTATCAGGGGCTTCCGTTAATAATTGCTACACTATTTTTTACTTTTCAGATATACTGTGATTTTTCAGGATATTCTGATATTGCTATTGGTGCTGCTCGTGTGATGGGCTTTAAATTAATGAAAAACTTTGATAGACCTTATCTTTCCAAGTCTATTTCTGAGTTTTGGAGACGTTGGCATATCTCACTTTCAACATGGTTTAGAGATTATTTGTACATTCCTTTGGGTGGTAATAGAGTTTCTAAACCAAGACTTTATTTCAATTTGTTTTTTGTATTTATGTTGTCAGGGTTTTGGCATGGAGCAAGCTGGCACTATGTTATTTGGGGAGCTTTACATGGGGTTTATTTGATTTTCGGACAACTAACTAAAAGTATTCAAGACAAAGTGTTGAATCTTGTTAGAATACCATTTATTCAAAAAAGCATTCATGCAATTGTTACATTTATGTTGGCTGCCTTTGCTTGGGTATTTTTTCGAGCCAATACTAATGAAGACTCGATTTATATTGTCAAAAACCTTTTTGAAACCAATTCTCATTCATTCGACCAAATTCTTGGAATGATTGGCAAAAATGATTTATATTTAATCATTATTTCATTTTTGATAATGGAAATTGTGCAGTGGCAACAACGAGGGCGAAGTATTGCAGCTTGGTTCGATGCCAAACCCAAATGGCAACGTTGGGCAGCATATTATGTAATTTTATTTATGATTTTGTGTTACGGAGTATATAATAATTCTCAATTTATTTATTTTCAATTTTAAAGATATGAACGAAGGCTTTGACCCAATCGAAATTGCGGAACTCAAAAAAGAGTGTGAGCAAGAAGGACAGAATTATGTAATTGTTGAAGATGAAGATGGAATGAATGATTCAGGTGAATTTGCACATTTTCAATTTGTGGGTAAACACGAAGGTAAAGAGGTTATTTACGATGCAGTCATGGGAACTTTACGTCTCAATCATAGTAGTTTGGTTTTTGAAGAAGCCGAAATTCGTATGAAAAAAGCTAATCCAAACTATGTCGAATTGGAAAGAAGAAAACCTAATTATAAGGAAGATGAAGACATGGAGTTAATGCTTGAAGAAATAATTGAAGAGTTAGAGGAAGAAGAAGTAATTAAGGTTTCTGAGTTTGTTGAAGTAGAAAAAGATTTTGAATATGGTATCGGTCTTGACATTGCTTTAAATGTGGAAGAGATTGATGCTAAGGTAATTACAAAATTTATTAATGATTTTAACGCTGGAAAATTAGAACTCGACCAAACGCTTTATAGTTTCACAAGTGAAGAGGAGGAGTAGAAGTTTGTAAGTACAGAAAACGAATAAAAGTATTGGACAATTCAGCATCGGAGTTACTTAAAACGGTTTCGTGTTTTTTTTATGGAAAATAAGCAAAATAAAGAATTTAAAGGTACCTCAAATTATGTGGCAACTCGAGAGCTACAAATTGCCGTAAATGCTTCGGTAGCTTTACAAAGACCACTTTTGATAAAAGGCGAACCTGGCACCGGCAAAACCCTTTTGGCTTTTGAAGTAGCCAAATCGCTCGATAAACAATTATTTACTTGGCATGTAAAATCTACCACTTCTGCTCAACAAGGTTTGTATGAATATGATGCGGTTTCTCGCCTAAGAGATTCCCAATTAGGCGATGATAAGGTAAATCATGTAGAAAATTATATCAAAAAAGGTAAAATTTGGGAGTCTTTCGACACCGAAGTCCAAAGCGTTTTGTTAATTGATGAAATTGATAAAGCTGATATTGAGTTCCCTAATGATTTATTGCAGGAACTTGACCGTATGGAGTTTTATTGCTACGAAACCAAGCAAACTATCAAAGCAAAACATCGCCCAATTATCATAATAACTTCAAATAATGAAAAGGAATTGCCCGATGCTTTTCTTCGTCGTTGCTTTTTCCATTTTATTCGTTTTCCAGACAAAGAAACAATGCAGCAAATAGTTGATGTGCATTATCCAAAATTAGAAGAAATGCTGCTGAACAATGCCATGAAAACATTTTTTGGCATCAGAGAAGTAAAAAATCTCAAGAAAAAGCCTTCAACAAGCGAACTCATTGACTGGCTTAGATTGCTTTTAGTCGGACATGTTTCGGCTGAAGATTTAGATGATCTGAACAAAATGAATGAAATTCCACCCTATCTCGGAGCATTATTGAAAAATGAATCTGATTATGATTTGTTTAAGGCTTTGAGAGAGAAAGGAATTAAATAATATGTTGATTGTTACGATGGACAATGTATCTATGAAACAGACGACAAAAAATAAGTAACAAAGCAAACTTCAATTATGAAAGAAAATAAAAATTCTGGAAACGGTATTGCTCTTGGAGCTGCTCTTGGACTCGCGTTCGTAGCAGTTTATGGCAATTCTGTAAGCATCCCAATGGGATTAGTCATAGGTGCTGCTGTTGGAGCGATTTTTGACTTTGTAAAAAAATAGAAAATAATTTGACTTAGAAATTAAATATTTCTTTAAACAACATTGTCCTTTGTACAAACTATGCTTACAGATTTCTTCTTTCATCTAAGAAATAACAATCTCAAAGTGAATCTTCGAGAGCATCTGACCATGTTAGAAGCCCTCGACAAAGAAGTTGTGTCGTATAATACGGAAGATTTTTACTTTTTAAGTCGAGCCATTTATGTAAAACATGAGCAAAATCTTGATTTATTTGATAAGCTTTTTGGGCAGTTTTTTGGAGATTTAGAAAATATTCCTGTAGATAAACTTTTAACTATTGATGATAATTGGCTGATTAGTAAGTTTTTACGAGAATTGTCTGATGAAGATAAAGCGGCAATTGAAGCAGCAGGAGGTTTAGAAGAATTATTAGAAAGATTGAAGAAAACCCTCGAAGAGCAAAAAGAACGCCACGAAGGTGGCAGTAAATGGGTTGGCACGGGCGGAACATCTCCATTTGGTAATGCAGGATTTAATCCAGCAGGCGTTAGAATAGGAGGGAAGAGCGGAAACAAAAGTGCCGTGAAAGTTTGGGACAAACGTGATTTTAAAAATTATGACGATAATCTCGAACTCAATACCCGAAATACCAAAATGGCTTTGCGGAGGCTAAGAATTCTTACCCGTGAAGGTATTGAAGACGAATTGAATTTGAATGAAACCATCGAACGAACAAGCAATAATGCTGGGCTTTTAGACATAAAAATGCAAGCATCGAAGCAAAATCGAGTAAAAGTTTTGCTTTTATTGGATGTTGGTGGTTCGATGGATGATTTTATTGAACAATGTTCGATGCTTTTTTCTTCGGCAAAACACCAATTCAAAAACTTAGAGTTTTATTATTTCCATAATTGTGTTTATGAAGTCCTCTGGAAAGATAATCACCGTCGCAACGAAGACCGCATTTCGACTTGGGATGTGCTGAACAAATATAATAAAGACTACAAAGTAATTTTCATTGGCGATGCCTCCATGTCGCCGTGGGAACTTGCCGAGCCTCGTGGTAGCGTAGAGCATTATAATGCCGAATCTGGTCTGACTTGGTTGGAGCGTTTCAAAACCAAATTTCCAAATTTGGTTTGGCTCAACCCCGTAACTGATGGCTATTGGCAATATACGCACACAATCCAACAGATACGAACGTGGTCAGACAACCGCATGTTTCCTCTAACCATCAATGGTATTGAAAAAGCAATGAAATGCTTAAAAAATAGCAAGTTGAAGTTTTGAACCCCCAACGGAGTTGTTCCCAAAAGTTTTATATATTTTTCAAAAACTCCATCGTATTAACTCCATCCGCAAAATCATCTAATTTTGGCATTTGTGCTTCTCCAAAACTGTAAGAATTTTCGAAATACCCACCTTTTGAAACTATACATTGAATTTTGTCTCGTTTATTTTCAATCAATGTTTTCAGATGTTCTTCATCGTTGTAAGTTTCCCAAAAACAAACTGAAATTGGTGAAACCAGAGCCTCATCCTCTTTTAAAAGCAAGAAACCATTGTCGAGATGTATAACTCTATTGACTAAATAAATTGACTTATTATAGTCGTAATTATTATTGTATTTGTGGTGTAAGCAAATCGTGTTCCAATACTCAATGGCTTCGTAGAATTTATCAAAAGTATAACCTTGTGGCACATATAATTTTGAAACATTTCGACAGCCCAACCCAAAGTATTGAAAAATATCGTTCCCTAAATTCCCTAAATCTGTTTTGGTTTCATCACCACTTAAGATGGCAATAGATGAGCGATTTTTACGAATTATATGTGGTTTTTTTGCAAAATAATACTCAAAATGCTTTGCAGTATTGTCGCTTCCTGTAGCTATTAAAGCATCAGCGTCATTGAGTCTATCAACAATTTGGATATAATTTCTGAAATCAGGATTTAGTTCAAAAAGTTTATTGATGATAAATTTCATCAAAACCGAGTCGCTTTAACAAAAATTTATTAGTGCAAAATTACCACACAAAAAAACCCAAAAAAAA
>NZ_JAYWCU010000015.1:0-17280 GCF_043780375.1 Emticicia sp.
AACTCTTGGGCAGAAATACTGAAAAATGTACTGAGAAATAAGCCGACAAAAAATATTTTTTTCATTGCTATAAGAAAGAAGGTTAATTTTGGGATAAAGTTAAAAAAGAAACATTATAATCTACATGAAATATCACCGAGTTTTAGTCGAAGCCATAGTTTTTGCCTTGCAGCAGATTTTTAACGAAAATCGGCAGGCCGACAAGGTCATTGAGCAGGTTTTGAAATCAAATAAAAAATGGGGCAGTCGAGACAGAGCATTTATTGCCGAAAATACTTATGAAATTGTTCGTTGGTGGCGATTGCTAAAATTCGTCTCAAATATCAATTGTGTAAAAGTTGAGGAGGAAGCACTTTTTTGGCAACTTTTTGGTTCGTGGCGAGTGCTGCAAGGTGATAAATTGCCCGAATGGACAGAGTTTGTGAAACTCAACCCAAAAGAAATTTTAGCTCGTAAAGAGGAAGCAAAGGAAATTAGAAAAGTCAGAGAATCAATCCCAGATTGGATGGATACAATTGGCGAGCAAGAATTAGGCGAAAAATGGGATGATGAAATTCACGCCATGAATCAACAAGCCAAAGTTGTGTTACGAACTAATACACTGAAAACCAATAAGTTAGATTTAAAAAAGGCTTTTAGTGAAATTGGTATCGACACCGAAACTTTGTTAAATGTGGATGACGCTTTGGTACTTCCCAAACGTGCCAATGTTTTCGCAACTGAACTTTTCAAGAAAGGCTTATTTGAAGTGCAAGATGCTGGTAGTCAGTTAATTGCCTCATTTTTGGATGTTCGTGCAGGAATGCGAGTAATTGATGCTTGTGCAGGTGCGGGCGGAAAAACCCTTCATTTGGCAACATTGATGGAAAACAAAGGTCGAATCATAGCGATGGATGTGGAAGATTATAAACTCCAAGAACTGCAACGCCGAGCCAAACGCAACGGAATCGGCAATGTAGAAACCAAGCTCATTGAAGCAAAAACCGTTAAAAGATTACGAGAAAGTGCCGATCGACTGTTGCTTGATGTACCTTGTTCAGGCTTGGGAGTTTTACGCCGAAATCCTGATGCAAAATGGAAATTGAAAAGCGATTTTCTCGAAAAAATCAAACATACACAAGCAGAAATCATAACGAATTATTCAAAAATGCTCAAACACGGGGGTAAAATGGTTTATGCCACGTGCAGCATTTTACCTTCTGAAAGCGAAGAACAAGTACAAAAATTCATTGCACAAAATCCTGAATATCAGTTAATTGAAGAAAAACGCACTTCGCCCGCAAATGATGGATTTGACGGTTTTTATATGGCTTTAATTGAAAGGAAGTAGTTTTTTGTACGACGGGTTTGTAACCCGTCAAGTTGAAATATTAACAATAATTATTTCTATATTTGACCAACAAATTCAACCCTATAAAAATACCTATTCAACAAAACCAATTCTATGAAATACATTGCATCAATCGACCAAGGCACAACTAGCACCCGTTGCATTATTTTTGACAAAAAAGGAAATATCGTTTCGGTTGGACAAAAAGAACACGAACAGATTTATCCAAAACCAGGTTGGGTTGAGCATAATTCAGAAGAAATTTGGAAAAATACGCTCGAAGTAATCGCCTTGGCTCGTATCAATAAAAATATTAAGGTCGAAGATATTGCAGCCTGTGGAATTACAAACCAACGAGAAACCGCCGTTGTTTGGAATAAACGCACAGGAAAAGCCTATTATAACGCCCTCGTTTGGCAAGATACACGTGTGGGCGAAACTGTAAACGCTCTCACAAAAAGTCATGGTTCACAATTTTTTCAAGACCGCACTGGGTTACCTTTGGCGACTTATTTTAGTGGTTTAAAGATAAAATGGATTCTGGATAACATTGCTGGCGTACGTGAAGATGCCGAAAAAGGTGATGCCATTTTTGGCAATATGGATACGTTCTTGATGTGGAACTTGACAGGTGGAATAAAAGGTGGTTTACACATTACCGACGTAACCAACGCCAGTCGCACGCAATTAATGAACCTTGAAACCGTTAAATGGGATGCAGAATTGGCAGCAATTATGAACATTCCGCTACAAATGTTGCCTAAAATTGAGCCAAGTAGCAAAGTTTATGGGCATATTACTTCCGATACAATGAAAGGGGTTCCGTTAGCAGGAATCTTGGGCGATCAACAAGCTGCACTCGTTGGACAAACTTGCTATCAACCTGGAGAAGCCAAAAACACTTACGGAACAGGTTGTTTTATGTTGATGAATACAGGTACAGAAATCGTTCCGTCGAAGCATGGTTTACTCACAACGGTTGCTTATCAATTTGAGAACCAACCAGTTCATTATGCTCTCGAAGGCTCGGTAGCAATTGCAGGTGCATTGGTGCAATGGCTACGAGACAATATGGGAATGATAGAAAAAAGTACCGATGTAGAGGCTTTGGCAAAAACCGTGGAAGATAATGGCGGAGCATATTTCGTTCCTGCATTTTCGGGGCTTTATGCCCCTTATTGGAAATCGTCGGCTCGTGGCGTAATTGCGGGTTTAACTCGCTATGTGAATAAAGGACACATTGCACGGGCAGTTTTGGAAGCAACCGCTTATCAGACTAGAGATGTGCTGGAAGCAATGGAAAAAGATTCGGGCATTGAAGTTACGTCTTTACGAGTTGACGGCGGAATGGTTGTAAACGAATTATTGATGCAATTTCAGTCAGATATGTTAAAAGTGCCAGTTATTCGTCCAAAAATGATTGAAACTACTGCTTTGGGTGCAGCTTATGCCGCAGGTTTGGCCGTTGGGTTTTGGGCAAATTTAGACGATTTGCTACAAAACTGGGGCAAAGACAAAACATGGAAACCCAAGATGAAGGCCACCGAACGCAAAAAACTTTATACAGGTTGGAAGAAGGCCATTAAGCGTTCGTTTGATTGGGAGAAGTAGGAAAGAAATAAGAAATAAGACGGGGTCGCCCGTGCGATTTAGAATTAGGAATTTGCAATAACTTTGAATGTTTATATCATTCACTCATTCGGAACGGGCGGCGTACCGCTTCACACAATCACTCATTGAATTTCATGCAAAAAGTAGATTTTTTAGTTATAGGTTCGGGTATTGCGGGTTTGAGTTTTGCACTCAAAGCCTCGGCAAAAGGCAAGGTTTTGGTTTTGACGAAAGTAAATGCCGACGAAACCAATACAAAATATGCACAAGGTGGCATTGCCGCAGTTTTCGACCCAGATACCGATTCTTTCGAGAAACATATCAGCGATACGCTTATTGCGGGTGATGGACTTTGCGACCGAAAAATCGTTGAAATTGTAGTAAAAGAAGGCCCTGACCGTATACAAGAATTGATAAAGTACGGCACAAATTTCGACAAACATGATGGAGAATATGACCTCACTCGTGAAGGCGGACATTCGGAAAAACGCATCTTACACTATAAAGACATCACAGGTAAAGAAATCGAACGTGCTTTGCTCGAAGAAGTAAGCAAAAACCCGAACATCGAAATTTTGACGCATTACTATGCCGTCGAAATTATTACGCAACACCATTTGGGTATCGAAGTAAACCGTGAAACCAATGATGTAACTTGTTACGGCGTTTATGCCTTAAATTTACAGAGTGGCGAAGTGGAAACCATTTTGTCGAAAATGACCATAATGGCAACAGGTGGAGCTGGACATATTTATTCGGCAACAACAAATCCTGTAATAGCCACTGGCGATGGCATTGCTATGGTTTACCGAGCAAAAGGTCGAGTGCGAGACATGGAAATGATTCAGTTTCATCCAACATCACTTTATAATCCAGGAGAATACCCAAGTTTCTTGATTACCGAAGCAGTTCGTGGTGAAGGTGGGGTTTTGAAAAACAAAAATGGCGAAGAATTTATGATGGGCTACGACCCACGTGGGTCGCTTGCACCACGTGATATTGTTGCCCGCTCGATTGATGCCGAAATGAAAAAAACGGGCGATGATCACGTTTATCTCGATATTTCATTCAAGCCAAAAGAGCTAATTTTGCAGCATTTTCCTAATATTTATGAAAAATGTTTGAGCATTGGTCTTGATATTACAAAAGACCAAATACCAGTAGTTCCAGCGGCCCATTATTTGTGCGGTGGAATTTTAGTTGATGAAATGGGGCGTTCAACCATCAATCGTTTGTTTGCTTGTGGCGAATGTTCGTCAACAGGTTTGCACGGAGCAAATCGTTTAGCATCAAATTCTTTGCTTGAAGCGGCCGTTTTTGGTCATCGAATAGCACTCGAAGCACTTCACGATTTCGATAACCTGAGTTTCCAAGAAAATGTGCCAGATTGGAATGAATTCGGTACTGAGCAATCGAACGAAGAAATTTTAGTAACGCATAACCTTCGAGAATTACAAAGAATGATGGCCGATTACGTCGGAATCGTTCGCTCAGATTTCCGCTTGGAGCGTGCCATGCGACGTTTGAAATTAATTAAAGAAGAAACCGAAGAATTTTATAAAAAAACTAAACTTTCGATGAAATTGTGTGAATTAAGAAACTTGGTTCAATGTGCTGAAATGGTTATTAAATGTGCCATGAAACGCAAAGAAAGTCGAGGTTTACATTTCACAACCGACTATCCTTATAAGTTGGGAGGCAAGCCTGAGAATTCGGTTTTGTAAAGAAAACTTTCAAATAAAAAATATTTTCCCTAATTTTGTACCCCGATACAAATAGTATCTTGTTCTTTGTCGAAGCAAATGGTTCTTTCGCCAAGGGTTTTTTCTCACTTTAAATACTTGAACCAATGTCACAAAAAATCAGAATCAAATTGAAGTCATTTGACCACAATTTAGTGGACAAATCGGCTGAAAGAATTGTGAAAGCTGTAAAATCTACAGGTGCAGTTGTTAGCGGTCCAATTCCGTTGCCAACTCGCAAAGAAATCTTCACTGTTTTGCGTTCACCACACGTTAACAAAAAAGCACGTGAGCAATTCCAATTGTGTACTTACAAACGTCTAATTGACATCTATTCGGCAAGCCCGAAAACAGTAGATGCCTTGATGAAATTGGAGCTACCAAGTGGTGTTGATGTTGAAATCAAAGTGTAGTTTTTATAAAACTGAAATAAAAAGCCTATTTGTTGAAAAGCAGATAGGCTTTTTTTTGAAAAATAAATTTTCAAAATGTTTCATACCTAACAGCATGAGAATATATTTTTGATTCTTTTTCTACCAATATTTAATTCCTACGTGATTTTAATAGGAAGAATACTACTAAGAAAAGATGTTCTTTATTCATAATTGCCTGTTAATAAGCTCTTTATAGTTAAAAAACTCTGAATTCAGAACTCAGAATTCAGAACTCTTTGAGCATATTGATTTAATTCATAAATTTGCATTTATTCTAAGCGATTTACATTCACCATAAAAGATTCAAGAAGTCAAAATGGCATCTACTAAAGAAAAAGCTCCAAAGGTTAAATACAGTAAAGAAACTTATATGTATTGGTACGAATCAATGTACCTTCAGAGAAAATTTGAGGAAAAAGCTGGGCAATTATATGGTCAGCAAAAGATTCGTGGATTTTGCCATTTATATATTGGCCAAGAGGCTTGTTCTTCAGGAGCGGTTTCTGCCTTAACAAAAGATGATAAATGGATTACGGCATACCGTGACCACGGCCATCCGTTGGCTTTGGGAACTGACCCGAACAGAATCATGGCAGAGCTTTTCGGAAAAGCAACTGGCACGACCAAAGGAAAAGGCGGTTCGATGCACATTTTCGACAAAGAAGTTAATTTTATCGGTGGACACGGCATCGTTGGAGCTCAAATTCCACTCGGTGCAGGTATCGCTTTTGCCGAAAAATATAAAGGCACAAAAAACCTTTGTATGTGTTATTTTGGTGATGGTGCGGTGCGTCAAGGTGCTTTGCATGAAGCCTTCAATATGGCAATGACTTGGAAATTACCAGTAATTTTTGTTGTAGAAAACAATGGTTATGCCATGGGAACTTCGGTTGAGCGTACATCAAACGTGCGTGAACTTTATACAATTGGCGAAGGCTACGATATGCCAGCCGAGCCAGTTGATGGAATGGATGTGGAAATGGTGCATGAAGCAGTAAAACGTGCCGCTGACCGTGCAAGAGCAGGTGAAGGACCAACATTCTTAGAATTTAAAACCTATCGTTTCCGTGGACACTCAATGTCTGACCCACAAAAATACCGTACAAAAGAAGAGGTTGAGCAATGGAAAAGCCGTGACCCTTTAGAAATGTGCCGTGATAGAATTTTGACAAATGGCATTGCTACAGAAGCTGAATTAGAAGTGATTGATGCTCGTGTGAAAGAAAAAGTAGAGGCTTCGGTAAAATTTGCAGAAGAATCGCCTTATCCAGATGCTTCTGAGGCATTTAAAGATGTTTATATGGATACTGAATATCCTTTCGTAATGGAATAGGTTATAAATTTATATATCAAAAAGCCCGTATTGAATTTTCAATACGGGCTTTTTGATGGTTTATCTGTTTTTTTTAATAGAGATAATTGTTTTTCTTAAACAAATAGATAAATATAGGGTTATAGCTGTATTATTTATTTGTAAAAGTTTAATGCTCCTTTTTTTTTATCAAAACTTTAAGACACTATTGCACCTTAATTTTAGAAGAAATGAGGGTTTAGCTTTTCATTAAAGTCCAACACATGAGTAATTATTCTATAAAAGATTTAGAACAACTATCTGGGATTAAGGCTCATACGCTCAGAATTTGGGAGCAAAGGTACAATATTATCAATCCTAAAAGG
This sequence comes from Emticicia sp., assembly GCF_043780375.1. Lineage (GTDB taxonomy): Bacteria > Bacteroidota > Bacteroidia > Cytophagales > Spirosomataceae > Emticicia. The sequence continues at coordinate 6,795 of NZ_JAYWCU010000015.1, forward strand.
ACTGATACCAATATTCGTACTTATGATGATAAAGACTTAAAATTAGTGCTTAATATTGCTTTATTACAATCGCATAATTATAAAATTTCTAAAATTGCACAACTAAGCCTTGAAGAATTATCAAAAGAAGTTTTGGCGATTTCGGAGCGACAGTTAAATTATCCTGACCAGATTCATTCCCTTACCATTGCAATGATTGATATGGATGAAGACCGTTTTGAAAAAATAATGGCGACCAATATTTTGCAATTTGGCTTTGAAAACACAATGATTAATATCATTTATCCTTTTTTGAGTCGCATTGGTATACTGTGGGTTACAGGTTCGATTGGCCCAGCACAAGAGCATTTTATTACGAACTTGATACGTCAGAAAATTATTGTAGCGATTGAAGGGCAAGTGATAAGATTGAATGCTAATTCCAAAAAATATATTTTATATACTCCAGAAGGCGAGTTACACGAAATTCCATTGCTTTTTGCTAATTATGTTCTTCGGGCAAGAAACAATAAAGTAGTTTATTTAGGACAAAGTTTACCTTTCAATGAGCTTCAATTTGTGTGCGAATTGCATAAGCCAGATTACCTATTTTCAGTAATTACTTCAACGCCAGGCCAAGATGAAATTCAAAATTATGTAAATCGTCTGGGAGAAAATTTTCCTACAATAAAGGTTTTATTGACTGGCTATCAGGTAGTTGCACAAGGCATAGAATTGCCTCCAAATACTGAGATAGTGATAAATATTAAACAGTTGATGGATATTGCCGAAGGGAGTATTTAGTCATGATAAAAACCTGCAAAGTTTTGCACTTTGCAGGTTTTTATGAATTTTATCAAATATATTGATTGATAATCATCTCAAACAATTCTTGTTTGCCACTTATTTGTTGTGGTTCGCCATTGCTGAGAGCAATTCGGTGTAAATCTTCTAACCCTAATTTTCCTGCTTCATACAAAGCACCATTGCCGCCATCAAATGATGCGTAGCGATTGGCACGCAATTTTTTGTATTCCGATTTTTCGAGAATATCATTTGCCACCAACAAAGCACGAGCAAATGCGTCCATACCTGCAATATGAGCAATGAAAATATCGTCTAAATCAGTTGAGTTTCTACGAGTTTTTGCATCAAAGTTTACACCACCAGTTGTCAAGCCACCTGCTTCCAAGATAACCAACATTGCCTCGGTCAATTCAAATAAATCAACCGGAAATTGGTCAGTATCCCAACCATTTTGGTAATCACCACGGTTGGCATCAACGCTGCCCAACATTCCTGCATCGGCTGCCATTTGAAGTTCGTGAGCAAAAGTATGTCCTGCCAAAGTAGCATGATTTACTTCTACATTCAATTGAAAATCTTGGTCTAAACCATAATTACGCAAGAAACCAATTACGGTTTGAGCATCATAATCATATTGATGCTTCGATGGTTCACAAGGTTTCGGCTCGATGTAGAATTTACCTGTAAAGCCATTTTTACGAGCATAATCACGAGAAATTGTAAGGAATTGAGCCAAATGGTCAATTTCTTTTTTCGTGTTTGTATTTAATAATGACATATAACCTTCACGTCCTCCCCAGAAAACGTAGCCTTCTCCACCCAATTCGATGGTTGCATCAATGGCATTTTTTACTTGAAATCCACCATGAGCAACTACCGAAAAGTCAGGGTTAGTTGAGGCACCATTCATGTAGCGTTTGTGCGAAAACAAATTGGCAGTTCCCCAAAGCAATTTCACGCCACTTTCCTTTTGTTTGAGTTTGGCTAATGCAGCAATTGTTTGCACATTTTTCTCAAATTCTGCTTGAGAATTACCTTCTGGAGCAATATCAATATCATGAAAACAGTAAAAAGGTGTACCTAACTTTGTCATGAATTCAAATGCAGCATCCAATTTGTCTTTGGCAGCATCTAATGGTGTTTTTGCTAAATCCCAAGGAAAAACTTTAGTTCCTGGACCAAATGGGTCGCCACCATTGCCACAGAATGTGTGCCAATAAGCAGTTGCGAAACGGAGGTGTTCGGCCATTGTTTTGCCTGCTACGATACGGCTTGCATCATAATACTTAAATGCTAAATAATTGTTAGATTCGCGGCCTTCGTAAGCAATAGCATTTTTTATGAATGGAAAATACTCTTTCTGACCAAGAGTGATGTTTAGTTTTGACATGAATGATTCGTGTTTGGAGCGTTCAAAAAGATTGAATATGATGCGAAATAAATTATTAAGTGTCAAAAATACAATTATTTTTCAAGATTTATTTCTGAGGACGAAAAGCTATTTCCAAACTAACACAATTAAACCTATCAAAATTAGCCCTCCGCCGATAATTATTTTTGGTGTAACAGGTTCTTTTAGCAAAGTAAATGATAGTAAAAGTGTAATCAAAATACTGCCTTTGTCAATCGAAGCTACATAAGAAACTTCTCCGATTTGGATTGCCTTGTAGTAGAAAATCCAAGATAGGGTTGTAGTCAGACCAGAAACCACCAAAAACATAACTGATTTTGTCGTTAGGTTTTGTATTTCTTTGGTTTCTTGAAAAATAAAAAAATTGAGTAGCACAAAGCCAAAAACGACCGTTGTGCGAACAGCAAGCCCAAGGTCGGAGCTGATGTTTTTTAAACCAAATTTGGCAATAACCGAAGTTAGACCCGCAAAAAACATCGAAATAATGCTATAAAGAATCCAGTTTTTCATACGTAGCAAATAAAAAAGTTGCTTGACTTTAAAGCCAAGCAACTTTACAAATAATAATTTGAATACACTACTTTTTAATCATTTTTCTGCATTAAGCAGCTTTTTTAGCTTTGTGATGGCGATTTTTTTTGAATATACCTCCTGCTTTTGTTTGAGGTTTTGCTTCTTTTTTCTCAGAATTAACAGCTATTTTTTCTTGTTTTTTCTGAGCTTTCGCCTCTTGTTTTGGTGTTTGTTTTTTTACTCCACCTTTAGCAAATGTAGCAGGTGCAACTAAAGTTGTGAGGGCAATGGCGGCTAACAAAAATGACTTTTTCATGTGCTTAATTAGTTTTGAAATTTGTTGGGTTCACTCGTTTGGCGAACTTTCTGATGCAAACTTCGGTCGGCAACATTAAAATCGTTATAAGCTAAAATTAAATGAGAATTAAATTCGACAGACATTTATTTTCTTAATTCACAACTTCAAAATTGCTACAGAATTAACCGTTTGATTTACTATTATGAATTGTTTTTTTAAGGATTAAATTTCACTTTACCCCACCTTTCCATTATAGATAACGTAACTAATGGCAGTGACTTTCTAAAATTAATCTTCTTTTAATCCTAGAATAATTTTATATCAAGAAAACATACTGAGATTTGTTCGAATTCTAAACTTTAAAAATATATGACCAATATTCAGGAAAAATTGATTGAAATTGTCAAAAACCAAGGTGTTATTTCTGTCAAAAATCTTACATCAGAATCTAATTTTATAAAAGATTTGGGTTATGACTCGCTCGATATGACAGAATTGCAGATGCTTATTGAACAAAATTTTAGCATTAATATTTCTGACCAAGATAGCCATAAATTTATAACTATTGGAGAAGCCACAAAATACTTGTCACAAGTATTGGTAGCTGCCTAAACAAACTTTGCCTTATTACTTACTAACCTTATAAGCACCTGCCTTTATGAACAACATCATTGAGTATTTTTCCAATGTGCCTGACTCTCACCGCATTATTTTAATCTGTACTTCGATGTTTCTTTTGTGGAATATTGAAAATAGCATTGGCTTAAATTTTAACTACAAAAAATGGAAACACGCTTTTACCAATAGCCTTTTTACGATTTTTGATATTCCTGTTCAATTTTTGTTGGGCATCGCATTTGTGTTTTCTACAAAATGGGCGACAGCTCACCATTGGGGACTTTTAAATTGGTTTCACATAAAAAATATGTGGTTGCTATTTTTAGTGACCTTTATTGTTCTTGATTTTTGCGAATATGTTTACCATGTAATTATGCACAAAGTTAAACGCCTTTGGATGTTTCACCTTGTGCATCACAGCGACCGAGTGATTGATGTTTCTTCTACTTTACGTGAACATCCAGGCGAAACCACTATCCGTCTTTCGTTTTTGGTGCTTTGGGTTTGCTTGTCGGGAGCCGCTTTTTGGGCAATATTATTTCGCCAATTCATTCAAATTTTGTCTAATGTTTTTGCCCACTCCAATTTCCGAATTCCTGTAAGAATTGACAGGATAATCAGCTGTGTATTTGTTACGCCAAATTTTCATCATGTGCATCATCATTATCAACAGCCTTATACTGATAGTAATTATGGTGATGTTTTGAGTATTTGGGATAGACTTTTTGGTACGTTTAGAACATTATCTGCCGAAAAAACTATTTTTGGTGTTGATTCTTGCATGAAAGAATGTGATAATGCTAACTTTAAAAACTTAATAATGATGCCTTTCGGAAAATACCGTCCAGCAGTTGTCGATAGTACCCGAAGAGAAGAATTAGTTTTGGACAAAACCTTACAACAGGCATAATAAAATAGAAGTTAAATTAAAGACTAATTAAATTTACCGAGCGAATTTAAACATTATAGTAATTTTTACGTCTAACTAAAGAACATTAAATTTTAAAAGAAAATGAACCCAATCAAAGTATTTATTTTATTAGCAGTTATGGCAAGTTCTCAAACAATACTTGCTCAACCACCAGCTCCTGAAAAGCATACGAAAGCTGACAAACCACAACGCCCAATGGCTGATGCAGCTACTCGTGCGAGAAAAATGACTGACCGCATGACCAAAGATTTGGGTTTAAATGAGGCAACATCTAAGAAAATGTATGATATTACTTTAGCAAGAGCTACTAAAATTGACCAAATTCAAGGAAGTGCTATTGATGGAAAAGCAAAAAATGATGCCTTAAAAGCCAATGCAGATGATTTTAAAGCAAAATTAAAGTCGATTCTTACTGCAGAACAATTTGCTAAATTTGAAGCAATGAAAAAAGAGGAGCGAGGTTCAAGAGGAGAAGGTGGCTCACCACCGCATAAAGGTAAAAAAGGAAAAAGACCAGAAGGAAATAATTAAGGAGTTGGTTTTAGAAGTAAAGAAGTTCTGGTTAGCATATTTGTTTATGACTAATCAGAACTTTAATTTATGTAATAATTTTAATAGTTATCCCTATTTATGAAAAGCATCATTTTTTTGTTTTTTGGAATCTTCAGTATTTCAAATAGCAATGCACAAACAAGCAAAGCTGACCAAATTTTAGGCGATTGGATTAGTCCAGAAAAAGATGTAATAGTACACGTTTACAAAGAAAAAGAGCATTATTTCGGTAAAATTGTTTGGTTCAAAAAATATAATAATAACGTTAAAATTGATGCCATTGATGACTCAAAAGGACTTATAGAAGAAAAATGGATGAATACGATTGTCATGCGAGATTTTGTTTTTGTTGATAACGAATGGACAGATGGGAAAATATTTCAGTTGAAAACGGGTAAAACTTATGATGCCTTTATCCGAATGAAAGATGCCAATAGCTTGAGGTTAACTGGCTATATTTTTCTACCGATTTTTAGCGAATCGGTTACGTTCACAAAATATCAAGAAACTCAGAAGCTCCCCACTATTGAGCTAAAAAAATCAAAATAAAAGGAATAAACTTAGCTAAATATCGCTGGCTAAGCCTATTTTTTTGTTAATCTTTTGCTTTACTAAACTACATTGCTGACCTTTGTTTCTTCAAATTTTCTACAGAATTCTGCTCTAAATTTGTTCAAAAAATAATACTTTATGAAAAGAATTTCCTTTATAATTTTGCTTACTTTTTATGCTTTTTCAAGCATTTTTGCTCAAAACATTAAGATTAGAGTACAAGATGATAAGAACCATGAGCCTCTAATAGGAGCAACAATAAAGCCGAAAAATAATGCCAAAAGTGGTGCTTTAGCAGATATTGAAGGCATAGTTGAATTTAAAAATCTACCATTAGGCAAGCAAATTTTTGAAGCAAGTTCAGTTGGTTACGAAACAAAGACTTTTGAAGTAGAATTACCATTTGCCAATAATTTGCAGCCTTTTGTGGTGCAACTTTCAGCTTCAGAGTCTGACCTCGAAGAAGTTACCGTTTCAGCATTCCGTACTAATTCTCGCATCGAAGATTTACCAATCAAAGTAGAGGTTTTGGGGCAAGAAGATATGGACGAAGAAAGTACGATTGTACCAGGAAATGTGAGTAGCATTTTGGGTGATATTTCGATTATTCATGTACAACGAACTTCGGCAACCAATGGCAATCAGGCGATTCGTATGCAAGGACTTGACCCAAAATATACACAGATTCTGCGTGATGGTTTACCACTTTATGAAGGTTTTTCGGGAAACTTAGGCGTTTTGGCAATTCCGCCTTTAGATTTGAAACAAGTTGAAGTTGTAAAAGGCTCGGTATCAACACTTTATGGAGGTGGGGCAATTGGTGGAATGATAAATTTGGTATCGAAAGCACCAACTTCTGAGAAACCAGAAGTAACAATGGTAGTTAATCGAACGACTTTGAAAGAAACAAATATAAATGCTTACTACGCCCAAAAATATGATAAAATAGGCTTGACATTCTTTACGGGTTACACCCATCAACAAGCTGTAGATGTTGATGGAGATAGCTTTTCAGATAGTCCGTTGATTAGACAATTTACTTTTCATCCAAGATTTTTCTGGCAAATTTTACCAAAAAGCAAAATCAATATTGGCTATTCGTTTGTGAAAGAAAAGCGTCAAGGTGGCTATTTAGCCCCTGTTTTTTCATCGAGTTTGGGTTTTGTTTCAACAACCGATTTTCAGCGACATACCATTGATTATAACTTTAATCATGAATTCCGAAAAGGTCATACTTTTACGTTCAAAGGGGCAAGTAGTAATTTTGAGCGAACCAATAGCGAAGCGGCACAAACCTTTGGGGGCAAACAGACATCTTCTTATATCGAAGCTTCCGATTTTATAGAAAAAGGCAAAATAAAATTGATTGTTGGCTCAAATCTTATTCTCGAAAATTTCAAGAAAAATGTGCCAGATAATACTCTTTTGACTAATTATCAATACCAAACTCTTGGTTTTTTTATTCAAAATGATTGGCAAATAGTCAAAAAACTTTCACTACAAACAGGTATTCGTATCGACAATCATAATGTTTTCGGTAATTTTTTCTTACCAAGAATTTCATTGATGACCAAACCATCCGAGCATTTTACCATTCGTTGGAGCGTAGGAACTGGCTATAAAACACCTAATGTTTTTGCAAATCTTACGCCAAATAATGCCAAAACAAGCCTTGATTATTGGAGTTTGTTGCCACTGAGCAAAGATATTAAATCCGAATCTTCGATAGGAAGTAATATAGATATGGCATATCAAGGAACGATTGGCGAGAAATTAGTGATTCAGCTTGACCAAGCCTTTTATTATACTAATATCAAAAATCCAATTGTAGCCGTTTCTGATGGCACAAAAACTCGTTTGCAAAATGCCAGTTATGCTGTAAATAGCATTGGAACTGACACTTATTTACGCATGACACTTGATGATTATGAATTATATTTAGGTTATAATCATACTTTGGCTCGAAGAGTAAATTCGACTGAAAAAGTTTATTTGCCATTTAGTCCACAAGACAAGTTTTCTTTGACAGCTGCTTATTCAGTTGAGGGAAAATGGCGTTTTGGTATTGAAAGCAGTTGGGTTGGAAATCAGTATTTGTTTGATAATCAACGAGTTAAAAATTATTGGTTTTGGGCCTTGGCTATTGAGCGAAAGTTTGGAGAACATATAAGTTTAGTTGTAAATGGAGAAAATTTATTGAATATTCGTCAATCTAACTTTGAAAAAACGGTTACAGGAACTTCAACAAATCCAAGTTTTATGCCTATTTGGGCTCCCTTGGAAGGACGAGTAATAAATTTAGCTTTGAAATTAAAACTATAGATTATGCTTCGTGTACCATCTTCGATAAATACAAATGAATTTGAGTCTTTGAAGATTCAAGACATGACTTTTGTGGCTTATCGAAATAATATTTATCCACCAAGAAACGAAATTTTTTTTGAGGAACACGCCATCATTTATGTACTTGAAGGCGAAAAACGATTTGTTTCTCCTACGCAAGATGTTCACGTAAAAAAAGGGCAAATTTTATTTTTTCAGCGTGGTTGCTATTCTATGAATGAATCGATAGATAGCAATTATCGTAGCCTTGTTTTTTTCTTTCCCGAAAAATTACTGAAAGAATTTGTGGCACAAAATCTCTCACTTTTTGAAGATTATACGCAAAGCTCTTTCGAACAAATATTGAGTTTAGAAAGTAATAGCAACTTTGATATTTTTGTTGATTCGCTGATTCCTTTTTTTAGTGCCAGAACCAATCTTTTGAATCAATTTCTGAAATTAAAATTTGACGAATTGATGTTGCATCTGCTTGACCTCGATCGTAGCAATCAATTCCGAATAACTTTATTCAATATTTATCAAGGTCAAAAAGTTGATTTGGCTTATTTCCTTGAAAATTATTACCTTAAACCATTGTCTATTAATGAATTAGCACGTATTTCTGGCCGAAGTCTTTCGGCATTTAAACGTGATTTTGAACTGCAATTTAATACTTCTCCTGCCGTTTGGATAAAAAACAAACGCCTCGAATACGCTTTTTTTCTTCTACAAAATTCACAAAAAAACGTTTCCGAAATAAGCCTCGAAATTGGCTACGAAAGCGTCTCTCACTTTATCAAAGCCTTCAAAGAAAAATACGGTTTTACGCCCAATAAAATTATTTAAACCAAAAACGCTATTTTTTGGTCGTATTTCGTTAATCATTATTAGGTAATTATACTCAATTTTGTGGCATAGAAAATTTATAATTAAATTAATATGTCAGCACCAACATCATTATTCGACAAAGTATGGGATGCCCACGTCGTTCGTAAAATCGAAGATGGCCCCGATGTTTTTCTTATTGACCGCCACTTTATTCATGAAGTAACGAGTCCAGTTGCCTTTTTAGGTCTCGAAAGCCGTGATTTAGGCGTACTTTTCCCGAATCGTACATTTGCAACTGCCGACCATAACACCCCAACAATCAACCAACATTTACCAGTTCAAGACCCACTTTCAGCCAATCAGTTGAAAGCTTTGGAAACGAACTCGGCTAAATACGGTATTTCTCACTGGGGATTGGGTCATGCAAAAAATGGTATTGTTCACGTAGTTGGACCAGAAAATGGTATTACACAACCAGGAATGACCATTGTTTGTGGCGATTCGCACACATCTACGCACGGTGCTTTTGGAGCGATTGCTTTCGGAATTGGTACTTCTGAGGTAGAAATGGTACTTTCTTCGCAATGTATTATGCAGCCAAAACCAAAGAAAATGCGTGTAACTGTCAATGGCAAACTCGGAAAAGCCGTAATGCCAAAAGACGTTACGCTTTATATCATTGCTCAACTTTCGGCGGCGGGTGCTACAGGATATTTTGTAGAATATGCAGGCGATGTTTTTGAAAAAATGAGCATGGAGGGACGTATGACGGTTTGTAATATGTCAATCGAAATGGGTGCGAGAGGTGGTATGATTGCTCCTGATGAAACTACTTTTGCTTATCTGAAAGGCCGAGAGCAAACACCAAAAGGCGAGGCTTGGGACAGAGCTTTGGCTTACTGGAAAACCCTCAAAACTGATGAAGGTACAGTTTTCGATATGGAATATACTTATGATGCCGCTGACATTGAGCCACAAATTACCTACGGAACAAACCCGGGTTTAGGTACAGGTATTTCTCAGAATATTCCTTTGGCAAATCAAGTTTTAGATGGCGAGGCAAGTTACAAAAAATCATTAGGCTACATGGGTTTTGCCGAAAATGAGCCGATCATCGGTAAGGCTATCGACTATGTTTTCTTGGGAAGCTGTACCAATGGTCGTATTGAAGATTTTCGTGCTTTTGCATCAATCGTTAAAGGGCGTAAAAAAGCTGATAACGTAACGGCTTGGTTGGTTCCAGGGTCGCATGTTGTTGAGGCACAAATCAAAGAAGAAGGCATTTTAGATATTTTGACTGAAGCGGGCTTTGCTTTGCGTCAACCAGGTTGTTCGGCATGTTTGGCAATGAATGATGATAAGATTCCTGCTGGAAAATACGCAGTTTCAACATCAAACAGAAACTTTGAAGGCCGCCAAGGACCGGGAGCAAGAACACTTTTAGCCTCGCCACTTGTTGCAGCAGCAGCAGCGGTTACAGGAGTTGTTACTGATCCACGTACTTTGATTTAGGCTTTACGCTATATGCTTTAGGCATTTTTATCGTAAGAAGAAAACAAAAAATAAACATATATCGCTTAGAGATTGTTTTGGAATTATAGAAATTAGCTAAAAATTGAGAATCGGCGTATCTTGTTATCGACCAAAACAACAAGATATTGCAGACAAGTTTTTC
>NZ_JAYWCU010000016.1:0-6353 GCF_043780375.1 Emticicia sp.
AGTTTCATGAATTTGATTAGATTTTGGTAAAATTGACAGTTTTTTGTAAATTTAAGCAGATATCACTACATAAAAGTTAATCTTGCGTAACTTAAGTTAGTAATTATCGTCATTTCCTTTATTTGTTTTAATGCTTTTTCTCAGGAGACAATTACGGCAGCACAAGCCAAAGACTTTGTAGGAAAAGAAGTCGTTTTAGTGGGGAAAGTAGCTGGCTCTAAACTTTTTACAAGATCAACAGGCAATATGCTTCTACTTAATATTGATAAACTACATCCAGACAATGATATTACAGTTGTTGTCGAGGGGGATGTTCTAACAAAAGTGAAATTTACTGAAGCGGAATTACAAGGAAAATCAATAAAAATAAAAGGTACTGTCAGTATTTTTAAGGAAAAACCACAGATAAAACTTGAAAACGAAGAAAATTTAACGATTGTTCAGTAAATTTTTGAAACAAAGGAATAAAGTAAAAAGACTCGTTTTGAGTCTTTTTTTATGCTCAAACATTCCAAATTAAAATATTTTAAAAATAAATATCCAACGTATAGTATCAATTAAAAATAAAAGTATTTATTTTAGTATTTTGAAATCAACAAAATCTATTCATCCCTCATAAAATGAACTTATTCGAGATTAAAGAGCAACCCAAAGTTTATGATGTAATCATTGTTGGCTCGGGTGCTGGCGGTGGAATGGCAGCCCACGAACTCACTAAAGCGGGTGCAAAAGTGTGTCTTTTGGAAGCTGGTGGCTATTTCGACCCCGCCGACCCGAAATATATCAATCAAATGAAAGCTCCTTGGGAGTCGCCACGAAGAGGAGCGAACACAACTCGTCCGTTTGGGGATTTTGATGCTGCTTGGGGAGGTTGGCAGATTGAAGGAGAGCCATATACGACTGCTCCTGGCACTGAATTTAAGTGGTTTCGTTCAAGAATGTTGGGCGGACGAACCAATCACTGGGGGCGTATTTCGTTACGTTTCGGACCCGATGATTTCCGTCGTGGAACGCTTTCGGGTGTGGGTGATGACTGGCCCATTACTTATGACGATATTAGCCCGTATTATGATAGAGTTGATAAACTCATTGGTGTTTTTGGAGCAGTTGCCAATTATCCAAACAATCCTGATAGTATTTATTTACCTGCCCCAATGCCTCGTTTGCACGAGATGATGATAAAAAAGGCAGGAAAAGGATTGAATATTCCTGTTTTGCCTTCTCGAATGTCGATGCTTACCAAAAAAATTAATGACCATCGTCAGGCTTGTTTTTATTGTGGGCAATGTAGTCGTGGTTGTATGGTTTATGGCGATTTTTCAGCTTCTTCGGTGTTGGTAATTCCTGCAATGAAAACAGGAAACCTGACCTTGATAAACAATGCGATGGCTCGTGAGGTTTTGACCGACCCAAATACTGGACTTTCTACTGGTGTTTCTTACGTTGATAAAATTACGATGGAAGAAAAGGTTGTGCGTGGGAAAGTAGTTATTTTGGCGGCTTCTGCTGGAGAATCTGCACGTTTATTACTCAATTCAAAGTCGTCTCGTTTTGAAAATGGTTTGGCAAATTCGAGTGGCGTAGTTGGAAAATATATCAATGATTCAACAGGTGCAAGTCGCTCGGCATTTGTACCGTCTTTGATGGATAGAAAACGTTATAATGAAGACGGTGTAGGAGGAATGCACGTTTATACGCCGTGGTGGTTAGACAACAAAAAATTAGATTTTTCACGTGGTTATCATATAGAGTACGGTGGAGGAATGGGAATGCCGTCGTTTGGTTTTGGAATGGGCGTTGAAGGATTGAATGGAAAAATTCCGGGACGAGATGGAAACAAAAAAGATGCAGGTGGCTATGGCTCAGGCTTGAAAGATGATGTTCGTCGTTTCTACGGAGCGTATGTAAGTATGGCTGGTCGTGGAGAATCGGTGCCATTGGCAAGTAATTATTGCGAAATTGACCCAACTACGGTTGATAAATATGGTATTCCTGTGCTTCGTTTTAATTATAAATGGACACAAGATGAGGTCAATCAAGCAAAACACATGCAGGATACTTTCGAGCAGATTATTCATGAAATGGGTGGAATTCCTTTGGGGAATAAGCCTGGTCCCGAAAATAATTATGGTTTAGCTGCCCCTGGTTTGATTATTCACGAAGTAGGAACAGTTCGCATGGGGAATGACCCTAAAAAGTCGGCTTTGAATGCTTATCAACAAGCACATGACGTGAAAAACGTTTTTGTAGTTGATGCTGCACCGTTTGTTTCGCAAGGAGATAAAAACGTAACTTGGACTATTTTGGCATCCTCAATGCGAACCTCGGAATTCATTACCGAGCAAGTAAAAAGAAAAAGTCTTTAAAAGTTGATAGGATAATAAGAACACCTCATTCTAAATTCTTCTCCTTTTTTAGCAGAGAGAGCCGGTTGAGGAAAAATCAAGTTACCACTCATTCAATCATTGAATATGAAACGTAGAGAAATTCTTAAAAGCATATCACTCGGCAGTCTTGGACTTGCCGCAACACCATCGGGAGAGTTGGCAGCCTCTTATATAGATGGAACATTAACTATTGCTCCAGAAAAACCTTTTGTCGTGCCAAACGGACGACTAAAAGAAGAGGCGATTCGTGATGCAAAACTAAAAACCGAAAAGTTTTTTACAGCTCACGAACTTAAAACAGTTACAATTTTAAGCGATATTATCATTCCTGCTGATGCTAAATCGGGTAGTGCGACACAAGCGGGTGTGCCAGCTTTTATCGAATTTATGATGAAAGACCAACCCCAGCACCAAGACAAAATGCGTGGTGGTTTGATGTGGCTTGATTTTGAATCGACTAAACGTTTTGGTAAAAAATTCGTTTTATGTAGCAAAACTCAGCAATTAGAAATTGTTGAAGACATTGCTTATCCAGCAAAAGTAAAGCCAGCGTTCAAGCACGGAGCATCATTTTTTTCACACATCCGTAATTTTGTAGTTACAGGCTTTTATACTTCACCAATCGGATTTAAAGATTTAGGTTATATGGGTAATACGCCTAACCAATGGGAAGGTGTGCCAGAAGATGTAGTTGCCAAGTTTGGTTTGCAGGAATTCAATAAGATAACTGTTTAAAAAAGGGTTTTAAGTCAAGTTGGGTATAAAAATAACAAATCCTGTAAGGTTACGAAGCGTAGCACCGTTTCTAACTTTGCAGGATTATTTTGTTTAACTTTATTCTACATCATCATTTTTAAGTCCTCTCCATATTTTTTCCTTAGATTTGTACTTTCAAAACAACCAAAGGAACTACAATGGATTATATTCTTTTTGATGACCAACAAATCAGAAATCAACTTAAACCTTTTACTTTTATTAGACCCATTGCCGAAATTCGTTGCGGAATTCTAACGATTCGTGAGAAATGGGAGAAAATGCTTTCGTCTGAAATCTCGTTTTTGACCGAAGAATATTTACAAAAAAATACCCCTCAAACTTCCGAAGAAAAGATTTTTATTAGTGGTGCAGTTTGTCCAAATGAAGTGCTTTTATATGCAATTCAGCAACTTCAAGAAGATGAAATGTTAGTTTTTAATGAAAATGTTTTAGCAATTAAAACCTCAAAAAAATTATCGTATTCTATTGATTATCCGCTATTTATCAAAAAAGAATTTTCAGAAAAAGTAACGATTATTAAAAACTTGCCTGATATTTTTCTGAAAAATGGTGAACAAATAAAAGCCGATTTTCAATTGATTACTAAGGGCAGAAAATCACAGGAAATAACAGACCCTTTCACACGAGTTTATAAAATAGAGAATGTTTTTGTGGAAGAGGGGGCAAGTATCAAAGCCGCTATTTTGAATGCCGAGCAAGGGCCAATTTATATTGGCAAAAATGCAATCATTCAAGAAGGGTCAATAGTTATTGGCCCGTTTGCCGCTTGCGAAAATAGTATGGTGGCATGGGGAAGCAAAATGCGACCAAATACTACACTCGGGCCATTTTCTCGTGTTGGTGGTGAAGTCGGTAGCTCGGTATTTTTTGGATATTCTAATAAAGCTCATGATGGCTTTTTGGGTGGTTCGGTTATTGGTGAATGGTGTAATTTGGGAGCAAACTGTAATAATTCTAACTTAAAAAATGATTATACAGAAGTAAAATTGTATAATTATGCCACCAATCAACTCGAAAAAACTGGCGAACTTTTCTGTGGACTTTTCATGGGCGATTACACCAAAGCGGGCATCAGTACAATGTTTAATACAGGTACTGTTGTGGGTGTAAGTTCTAATGTTTATGGGGCTGGCTTTCAAGAAAAACACATTCCTTCGTTTACTTGGGGTGGTGCAGATACTGAGTATGTAGACTATCGTTTCGATAAAGCAATTAAGGTAATAAATGCAACTATGGAGCGGAGAGATAAGCAATTGACGGAGGCTGAGGTTGCTGTTTTGAGGTACGTGCATGATTCAAAATAAATATTAATGTTGCGAAGTAAATCGTAATTATTCTCTGCCACATGCTTTTTCGTGAAATCACAGGTCTTACCGAAGTAAAGCATTCGCTCATTCGAGCGGTGAATGACAACCATGTTGCTCATGCCCAGTTGTTTCATGGGGGAGAAGGTAGTGCAAATTTGGCAATGGCTTTGGCGTATGCCACTTATATCAATTGTGAAGATAAACAGGTCGATGATGCCTGTGGGAAATGCCCAAATTGCATGAAAATGAGCAAATTGGCTCATCCAGATGTCAATTATATTTTTCCAACGGCAGGTGGAAAAACAGTTCTTTCCGAAAACTTTATGACACAATGGCGTGCTTTCGTGAAAGAAACACCTTACGGAAATTTATCAGATTGGCTCGAAAAAATAAGTATCAAACAAGGAAATATCCCTGTAGAAGAATCTCGCCAATTGATTCAAAAATTATCTTTAAAGTCTTATGAAGGGGGATATAAAATTGTCGTTATTTGGCAAGCCGAAATACTTAATATTGCCGCTGCCAATGCTTTGCTGAAAGTTTTAGAAGAACCACCAGAGCAAACGCTTTTCTTACTCGTGGTCAATAGCATGGAAAAATTGCTTACGACTATCATTTCACGCACGCAACGAGTGGCGATTCGAAGCTTTTCTGATGAAGAAATAACAACGTATCTTATTCATAATCAACAGACAGCTGGCGAAAGAGCAAGGCAGATTGCCTATCTTTCAGAGGGGAATCTAAATCGTGCTTTAGAAATTTCAAACAAAACCGAAGATGATGAACATAGTTGGTTTGCTACTTGGATGCGAATGTGTTATGCCTTGAATATTCAGAAATTAGTACCAATGGCGGACGAGTTTGATACCAAAGGCAAAGAATACCAAAAATCAATGTTAGAATATGGTTTGAAGATTTTTCGTGAAATTTTCTTATATCGACACGGAGGCGAAAGTTTAATTAAGCTTGAAGGAGATGAGTTAGTATTTGTTCAAAAATTTTCTAATGTATTGAACATCAATAATTTAGAACAAATAACAATACTTTTGGGCGAATCGCATTACCACATTGAGCGTAATGCTCGTGCCAAAATTGTCTTTTTAGATATTTCGCTTATAATAGCTCGTTTGATGCGATAAAAACTATTTTGCCAAGTAATATTTACTAAACCACCAAGATTTTCGTAAGTAAGCATAAATACCTCTCAAAATCATACATGAAAATAAAAATTGGTACACGTGGTAGCAAATTAGCTCTTTGGCAAGCCTATTACGTTCAAGAAAAATTACAAGCACAAAGCATAGATACTGACATAGTTATCATTGATACAAAAGGTGATAAAATTCTTGATAGAGCTTTGTCGAAAATTGGTAGCAAAGGTGTTTTTACTGAAGAATTGGAAGACCAACTTCGCTCTGGCGAGATTGATATTGCTGTACATTCTGCCAAAGATTTACAATCTGAGTTGGCTGAAGATTTAGAAATCATTGCTTTTACTGAGCGTGAAGGAGTAAGAGACGTTTTGGTGAGTTTCAAAAAAGAACTTTCGCTCAATAGCGGGCAAACTTTTGTTGTTGGTACTTCTTCTACTCGTCGTGTGGCAATGCTAAGGCATTATTATCCGCATATCGAAATTGTTGATATGAGAGGAAATCTTCAAACTCGTTTACGAAAACTCGAAGAAGGTCATTGTGATGCGATTTTGCTTGCTTACGCAGGTGTGCATCGCATGGGTTATCATAATCTCATTGTTGAGCAATTATCTACCGAAGAATTTACTCCACCAGTTGGGCAAGGTTGCGTAGCCATAGAAGCGGCAAAGAGTCTTTCGGAAGATAAAAGATTGGCTGTCAGAAATTTAATCAATAATGAAGTTGCTGAA
>NZ_JAYWCU010000017.1:0-13444 GCF_043780375.1 Emticicia sp.
TGTGTCATTCGTTCTGTCATTGATACATTGCTAAAAAGGCAACTGGAGGTACTTCCATACCTAAATCTAATCATTAAAAATCAACCTGTGTGGTAACAATAAGTGTATCTTGCAGCCAAATCCAAAATTTTGCAAATGAACTGGCAAACCCTTTTCTCCAATAAACGACTTGGTGCTGAACACCGCAACGCTCACGAAAATTTCCGCACAGACTATATGCGAGATTACGACCGATTGATTTTTTCATCGCAGTTTCGTCGTTTGCAAAATAAAACACAAGTTTTTCCCTTGCCTGGGGCTGTTTTTGTGCATAATCGGCTTACTCATAGCTTAGAAGTTGCATCGGTTGGGCGTTCGTTAGGAAAAGCCATTGGTGAGAAAGTTGTTGAAAAACACAAAGACCAACTCAACCAAGAAGCCATTGAGTTTTACAAATTTGAACTTTCGGCAGTTTGCATGACGGCTTGTATTGCTCATGATATTGGAAATCCACCTTTCGGACATTCTGGTGAAGAGGCAATCAGAACTTATTTCAAAGAATTAGAAGGTGAAAAACTATCTATTTTAACTCAAAACTTGACTGAAAATCAATTCAATGACTTTAAATATTTTGAAGGAAATGCCAATGCTTTTCGCATTTTGACGACAATCTTTAATCAAAGTAACCTCAATTTAACTTATACAACCTTAGCTTCAATTATTAAATATCCTGCCGATTCGACGAATGGATTTAAAAAGAAAAGTTATATTTCTGCCAAAAAATCAGGTTTTTTTGACACCGAAATAGATTTCTATAAAAGTATAGCTAATGAATTGAATATCAATGCTTTAAATGAAAAAAATACAGTTTTTGCACGTCACCCTTTTGTGTTTTTGGTGGAAGCTGCCGATGATATTTGCTACCGAATTATTGACCTCGAAGATGCCCATCGCCTCAATATTATTTCGATTCAAGAAGCTCGAGATTTGCTCGAACCTTTTTTCGAAAACCAAGAAGGAAAAAAAAATATCAAAGAAAAAGTTGATACCATTGAAGATGATAAACAAAAGCTGGCATTTCTTCGGGCAATGCTCATAGGTAAATTAGTATTTAAATGCACTGAAGTCTTTTTTGAGTATGAATCTCAATTGCTCGATGGTACGCTCAATAAGCCTTTAATTGACCTTTTGGATGAAAAAATAATTGCTTTGATTGATAAAATAGACCAAATTTCAATCAAAAAAATTTATAATGATAAGTCAGTAATCGAAATAGAAATTGCTGGTTATCATATTATTGGTGGTTTATTGAAAGAGTTTATTTCAGCAGTTTTGCAGCCAAATTCGCCTAAATCAAAGAAATTACTGCAACTTATTCCTAATCAATTTAGCATTGAGAAAGAAGAAAATGTTTATCAAAATATTCAATCTGTGGTAGATTTTATCTCGGGCATGACCGATTTATATGCCATTGACCTATACCGAAAAATCACAGGAATTCAGATTCCACATTTGTAGGTAGAATGCAAAGAGGTTTTAGGCAAGAAGGCGATAATTTTACTTTGCAATCAACACTTTACTTGGACTACTGCCTATTTTTGCCCTATTTCTTTTTCAAAATCGCCTTGCGATGATGCAAAATATGATAGTGCATAAAATAATAAAACTCCTTTATAGTCAGCATTTTAAGTGCGGGATGTTTGATACAATATTCATCTAATTCTGCTTCCGACCAATCATTAAGAAAATCGGCAAGTGTTTGATGATGTTTCAAAAAACTGCTTAAAAGTATGTCTTTTGAAGGGTTTTCTGGCATTTGCGGCACAAAACCGCCACGAGCTGTAACACCCGTTCCTAAAACTGCCAAATACCTATCAACCACACCCTCATAAGAGAGTATAGGGCGATCGATTTTTCCAAATTGTTGTTCGAGAAATGCTTTTGGTAAAGCCATTCCTTGATTCAAACCTTTTGCTGATTGTGTTAAATGCAATATATTTTCAGCAACCGACCATTTTTCGCCAATTGGAGCAAAAAATTGTGCTTCTTCAATATTCTCAACATCGTTTGTAATAATTTTGAAACTCTCTTCTAAAGCGGTTTTTAGTTCTTGTTTTGTCATAGTATTATTTTTTTGTACGATTGATTCCCTAACGTTGTTGCGGACAACTCCGTTTTTTTATTAAAAGCATTCCCCAAAAAATCATGAGGACGAACATAAAGGCTCGTCCCCTGACTGAATTACCTGTTAACGCACTATAATTTTTATATTTTTATTATACCAAACGTTTGTTTTTTATTTTAAACCTAAAACCTACTACCTAATCGCACGGGCGACCCCGTCCTAATTCAATTTTACCATTGTACGGGCAAAGGCATCATAGAGAAAATGTTTATCGTTGTATAATTTTGAAAACATTACTGCTCCTTCAAACTCCATGATGGTTTGTTGGGCAAATCGAAATGATAATTCGGGATTTTTACGAGTCTCAAAAATGGTTTGTAGAGCTTGTGTCCATCCATCCATAATTGCTCGTAATACTTCATGAAATTCTGGAACTACGCCAACGGTTTCGAGAGTTGTATTACCTATTAAACAGCCTCCTTCCTTCTCCAAAAGTAATCTTCCCATCTTTTTTAAGAGTTTTTCCATGCGTTCTTCAGACGTAAGATTTTCGTCATGTGCAATTGGAAAAATTCTTTCAGACATATCTCTATGAATAGATAATAACAAATCTTTCATCAACATTTCTTTACTTGGAAAATGATAATATAGACTTCCTTTTTGCAAGCCACAGGCATCGGCGAGGTCTTGCATAGAAGTATTGTGATAGCCCTTTACTCGAAAAACATCCGATGATTTGAGTAAAATTTCGTCTTTTGTTATTTTCTGAACAGCCATTTTATAGAGTTGATAGCGGAATGTTGCTCGGTGACAAACGACCGTCCACAGAAATCAATATTTGAGTAATTATGGGTCAAATATATAAACATAATTTTATATACCAAACGATTGGTAGAATATTTTTTTTTCTCATCAATCACGAAAAATAACCTTTCATAACATCTATTGGTGATATGGAAAGTAGTCGCACAAAATTTGAAACCTTATTTATTTGAAATCCGTTGTGTTTTCATTCAGTTTCTCTTAAAAATAAGCTAACTACTATGAATCGAATTGTTGGTTTTGCCTTGATGGCGGCCTTTTTTGTATTGATTGATTTTTATGTTTGGCAAGCAATAAAAGTCGTTATGCGTTCGGCAAGTGCTTCTGCACAGCGTATTATTGGTTTCGGATTTTGGGGTTTTACGGTTTTTTCTATCATTTCCATTATCGCCATTTTTACTTATGTGCCTATGTCGGCACCTGTCAAAGCCAGTTTTAGAACTTTTCTAATGGCAGGGATCTTCATTATTTATATCTCAAAGATTTTCTCGGTTTTAATACTTATCATTGAAGATTTGATTCGTCTGGGCAAGTGGGTTATTTCTTATTTTCAGGGCAATTATGCTGTACAGCAAGTCGTTACTGAAAATATACCTGTTGAAGCCGAAAAAATTAGTCGCTCAGTGTTCTTGGCAAAAACAGCTTTGGCGATTGGGGGCTTACATGCTGGCGGTATGGCTTGGGGAATTCTATCAGGGGCTCATGATTATCGAGTACGTAATGTAACACTTCGCCTAAAAAATCTACCAAAACAATTTGATGGAATGAAGATTGCCCAATTGTCGGATATTCATTCGGGAAGTTTTTTCAATAAAACTGCCGTAAAAGGTGGTGTAGAAATGTTGATGAAAGAAAAACCAGATATGTTTTTCTTTACGGGCGATTTGGTGAATAATATTGCTCCCGAAGTAAAAGACTATATCGATATTTTCTCAAAAATTAAAGCTCCGTTGGGTAGTTTTTCAACTTTAGGAAATCATGATTATGGTGATTATACGCAATGGGAATCACCCGAGAAAAAAACTCAAAATCTCAAAGATTTGATGAATGCCCACAAAACAATGGGCTGGGATTTGTTGCTTGACGAACACCGAGCAGTAAAAGTTGATGGCGAAAGTATTGGGATTTTGGGTATTCAAAACTGGGGAGCAGGTGGTTTTTCAAAACATGGAGATTTGGCAAAAGCCCATCAAAATACGCAGGATTTGCCTGTAAAATTGCTTCTTTCGCACGATCCAAGTCATTGGCGTGGGCAAGTAGTTTCGCCAAAATACAATGATATTGATGTAGCTTTTGCAGGACATACGCACGGAATGCAATATGGTGTTGAGTTAGGTAGTTTTAAGTGGTCGCCTGTACAGTTACGTTACAAAGAGTGGGCTGGACTTTATGAAGAAGGCAACCAAAAACTCTATGTTAATCGGGGCTTTGGTTACATCGGTTATCCAGGGCGTTTGGGTATTTTGCCTGAAATTACTATTTTTGAATTGAAAGTAGGATAAAAAGCCATAAGTTCGTGGTAAATCGTTGATTATAAATCTTTTAAACGTGACACATTTCTAAAGTGTGTCACGTTTTTGTTTTAATTGATTTTGGTTTTTTGTTAAAATACTCTCAATATATTGGTTGAAGCGTTCATTATCAAAATAACCAACACCAGCATACATAAAAACGGTTTTATTATTTATGACTAAATGACTTGTTGGAAAAACCTTAATATCAACAGGAAACTTGTCATTTTTTAATACATAAAATGGTACAGTGAAATTGTGTTTATTTAAGAAACTTCGCACATCTTCGGGTTCTTCTTGGCTTAGTATCACAAAATTTATTTTATTCTTAAATTTGTCATAAAATGCTTGTATCATTAACATTTCAACTTCGAAATAACCACTACTGACGAAGCAGAAGTTAATGAATAAATTAGGGTGATTCAATAATTTACTCATTTTATATGCCTTATTGTCTACCATGTCGATTACCTCTTTTGTTTTCAGTGCTTCAAAACTGTAGCTTTCGAACTTTGGGAAGGGGGAATCTTCAAATTGGTTTTTCTTACCAGTTATTATATTTTAAAAAAAAATCTTTGTCTCGTTTGATTTTGCGTACTTTCGTAAAAAGTAAAAATAGCTTGACAATACAACTGTAAATACTAAAAATATAGTAAGAGTTACTTTGATAATTTTCATAGTTTTGCTTTTTGACAAAAGAACTACTTTTTTTGTATAAAGGTAAAAAAGTGTCGTTAAATAATGTTAAACCTAAAAAAACATGTACTTCAACGACGAACATAAACTTTTCCGAGAAACGGTGCGACAATTTATAGCAAAAGAAGTCGTACCAAATGCCAATACTTGGGAAGCTGAACGCCATATTCCGAAAGAAATTTTGAAGAAAATGGGCGATATGGGCTATCTCGGTTTGCTTTTTCCAGAAGAATATGGCGGGAGCAAGGCAGATTTTTGGTTTTCGGTGGTTTTCTTAGAAGAAATCGCTCGAAGTTATCTGGGTGGTTTTAGCACTATGATAAGCGTTCACACTTACATGGCGATTAACCATATTTATAAGGCTGGAAGTGAGGAATTGAAGCAAAAATATTTAGTTCCTGCTATTGCTGGAGAGAAATTAGCAGCTTTGGGCATTACTGAGCCTGATGCTGGCTCTGATGTGGCAGCCATCCGCACAACCGCTCGAAAAGAGGGCGATGAGTTTGTAATCAATGGCTCAAAAACTTTTATTTCCAATGGCTTTTATGGCGATTTTATTACCCTTACTTGTAAAACAGAAGCTGCTGCTGGAATAGCAGGAATCAGCCTAATTGTAGTTGATTTAGATGCCGAAGGCGTGACAAAAACCAAACTTAACAAAATGGGCTGGCATAGCTCCGATACTGCCGAAATAAAATTTGACGAAGTGCGAGTACCCATCAGTAATTTGATTGGCTTTGAAAATGGTGGGTTTTATTATTTAATGGAAAGTTTACAAATTGAACGTTTAGTGGCATCAGTTATCGCGGTTGCAGGAGCAGAATTAGCTTTAGAAGAAACGCTTCGATACTTGCATGAAAGAGAAGTATTTGGTCGAAAAATTGCCAAATTTCAAGCAATTCGCCATAAAATAGCCGAAATTGCTACCGAAATTGAAATATCGAAGCATTTTGTTTATAATACTTGCCAAATGTTTTCGGAAGGAAAAATGGTTGTAAAAGAATGTTCGATGGCAAAACTTTATACCGCCGAACTTGCCAAACGAGTAACTGATACTTGCTTACAGTTTTTTGGCGGCTATGGTTTTATTGAAGATTATCCGATTTGTAGAATGTACCGTGATGTGCGAGTGGGGACAATCGCAGGTGGAACTTCCGAAATTATGAAAGAAATCATTGCTAAAATTGTGATAGATGAAGTGAAATATGCGAAGGTTTACTAAGGATTTCTAAGACAGTTTTCATGTTTTTTGATAATCGGCATTTAAAAAATTGCCAATTTTTCTTGCATTATCAGAAAAAATAGCTACATTTATATACAAATGTTCATATTTTATATTCAAATATTTATATCTAAGTTTCATTCCCCTGCCGCATTACCACATGATTCTACTCATAAAGAATGTAAAATGCTATAATTAAATTCGACTACTTTAAAAGGATTCAAATTATTCATTCAATCATCTTTACAACAATGAAAAATTTATGGGTTTTTCTGTTAGTTCTATTTTTTTCGCCTGTGTATGCTCAGTATCAACTTGACATAATTAATGCTGGGAGTTCGTGGAAATATTGGGATGCTGGATTTACAGTTCCTGACAGTGCAAACTGGAAAACGAGTACAAGTTATAATACAGGATCTTGGGGAACGGGCAATGCACCTTTAGGATATGGCGACCCCGTGACAACAACCATTGGTTATGGGGGAAATCCAACCAATAAACACCGAACGGCATATTTTAGAAGTCAAGTTACACTAACGGGTTATCTCGATGGAGGAGATACTACTATAAGTCATCCATGTGCCATTTATAAGCTAAGAGTAAAACGTGATGATGGAATTGTGGTGTATGTGAATGGTCGCATTGTTTTTAGAGATAATATACCTCTTCCGTTTGGATTTCATACCTATGCTCCTTTGGTAACAGAGGGAGATACTTGGCAAGAAATTTACATCGATCCTCATATTTTTCATATTGGAGACAATATCATTGCAGTTGAAGTGCATCAGCAAGCCAATGATAGCTCCGATTTGTTTTTTGATTTAGAGCTAAAGGCCTTTCGGACTTTGCCTTTTACTCAAAATGCGATTATTAGAAATACGGATAGTTGGAAATATTTAGATAATGATAGCGACCCAGGAGCTACATGGAAAAACGTTGGTTTTAGTGATGCAAGCTGGCTTTCGGGTTTAGGAGAATTTGGATTCGGAGAAGGAGATGAAACTACAATAATCAATGCTGGATTTATTACCACATATTTCCGAAAAACGTTTAATATTA
The DNA here is from genome assembly GCF_043780375.1 of Emticicia sp. Classification (GTDB taxonomy): domain Bacteria; phylum Bacteroidota; class Bacteroidia; order Cytophagales; family Spirosomataceae; genus Emticicia. Next base: position 7,415 of record NZ_JAYWCU010000017.1, read on the forward strand.
CGAGCCTTGATGATTTTTATCGCTTGAGAATGAAGCGAGATGATGGCATTGTGATTTATATAAATGGTGTTGAGGCGTTTAGAGAAAACTTTAATACCTATGAAACCATCTCTAAAGCCACTTTGGCAAGCAATGCCGAAGATGATGGCAATGTTTGGAACGAAATATTTTTAAAAAACACAGGTTTTGTTGTGGGGCAAAATACCATTGCCGTAGAAATGCACCAAGTCTCTACGGGAAGCTCTGATTTATCTTTCTTCTTTGAAATAATTGGTATGAAAACCGCTACTACCTTTGTTACACGAGGACCTTATCTTCAAAGAGCAGCACCAACTTCCATAAAAGTTATGTGGAATACCTCAGTGGCAAGCATTGGTCAAGTAAAATATGGAACAGACCCTAATAATTTGAGTAGTACTTCGTCACCAACTCCTTCAGCCATTGACCATAATGTAACCTTAACTGGGCTTACACCAAACACAAAATATTATTATTCTGTTGAAACAAATACAACGATTCTTGAAAGAACGTCTGACAATTTGTTCATTACACCGCCGACGACTGGAATTGAGAAGAAAACTCGGATTTGGGCAATGGGGTGTTTTGGTTCAGGAAAATTGCCTCAAAGACAAGTACAAGAACGTTTTTTGGAGCAGGTTCACAACAATTATGTTGATATGTTTTTGCAGTTAGGTGATATTGCCTACGCTGATGGCTCGGAAAGTGATTTCCAAAAAAATTACTTTCAAGTTTATCAAAATTACCGTACCATGAAGCAAACTCCGATATATAATGCTCTCGGAAATCATGAATATTGCAATGGTACTTGCTATGGTAATTTTGCAGGAATTGCCTCAAAAAATATATTTGAAACTTTTATGGCTGCCGAAGCAGGTGGTGTTGCTTCTGGTGAAGAAAGATATTATTCCTTCAATCACGGCAATATCCATGTCATAAGTATTGATGCTTTTGGTACTGAATCCGGTACGAATTTTCATATTTATGATGCAGGAAGTCTTCAAAAACAGTGGCTTATCAATGATTTGGCAGCAAATACACAAAAATGGACTATTGTAATTGTACACGCTCCTCCATACTCCAAAGGTAAGCACGACTCTGATAATCCTCCTGCCCCAGGGCATAATACTGAACCAGAAATGATTGGTGTGCGTTCGCTCGTGCCATTATTCGACCAATATAATGTTGATTTGGTTTTAGGTTCACATAGTCATAATTACGAACGTTCAAAACTCATCAAAAACCATACTGGCAATAGTGATTCGTATGTTCCAGCAACGCACGAAGTAATTGGCACAAATGGCAAATACGATGGAACGGCTTTAAACACTTGTCTGTATAATAAACAAACAGCAAACAAAGGTACTGTTTATGCTGTAGTTGGTTCGGGAGGGAGGCTCGAAACAGGCGTAAGTTCTCCGTGGCCTCATCCAGCTATGGCAGCAGCTTATGATGTAACGGTTCAAGGCTCATACCTAATCGAAATCGAAGGCAGTAGAATGGACGTGTCGTGGGTAACAATTGATGATGTTTTAATCAATGGCGACCCCATTGTAAAAGATAGATTTACGATGATGAAAGACATAAATTTAACAGCAGAAACAGTTCCTGTTGCCATCGGAATTCCGACAATTACACTAACAGCACCGTGGTCAGGAACTTTTATGTGGTCCAATGGAGCTACTACTCAAAGTATCACAGTGGCTGTTACTAATACAAGCTATACCGTAACCGATTATAGTATTGCTTGTTTGAGCAAAATATTTACAATAACAACTTGCCCTACCATAAATACACTAACCAATCCGATAACATCTGGTGTCTTAAAATATGAAGTATCTCAAACATTGACAGCTACCAATATTATTAGTTCAGGTGCAAATGTATCTTATGATGCTGGAAAAGCTATTTTATTAAATCCTGGGTTTTTAGTAAATAACGGAAGTATTTTTAAAGCATATATTGATGGGTGTGGTAATTTTTAAAAGTAGAAGAATGTGTGAAAATTTAAAAACTCTCCCATTTGAAAAACTTAATATTTTCAAATGGGAGAAACTATCTTATATCCATCCACCGGTACGATATTCACGCTTTATGAAAGCATTTGCTTCGTCGAAATTCGTGATTTTCATATTAGCACCATCCCACAAAAGTTTTTTTCTTCCAATAAATTTATTTTTTGAATTTCTAAGCAAAAACGAACGAACTGCCAGATTTCCCATCAAAACAGTTTCTGTCAAAGGACCCGATTGGTCGAATGACGAACTTGTATAAGTACCAAAACCAGTTTTGCAAGCTTTTACCCATTGTTGCTGATGTCCGTTTGTGTCTCCATCAACCAAAGCACGTTTTGGTTCAGGAAATGTTACATCTTGTTGTTTTCCGTTGGCAAATAACTTTGGATTATTGCCAAAAAGTTCACAAGCCAAAATTCCTTTCGTACCGATAAACATAATTCCACCATCAATATTGGCAAAAACTTTTTCATAATCGCAACCTTCTGGAAGTTTTGGGCGAATACCACCATCGTACCATGAAAGACTCAATTCTTTATAATTTTTACTTGTAGGGTTTGGAAATTTTAGGTGAATAGATGACGAAGGAGGACAAACATCATCAAAGAATGCTTCTTTGAAAAAATCGGCATAGACCTGTCCGACCGAACATTCGACCGAAGTTGGATACCCTAATTTAAGTGTACGAAAAGGCACGTCGATAAAATGACAACCCATGTCGCCCAAAGCTCCTGTGCCAAAATCCCAATAGCCACGCCAACGAAAAGGCATATATGCTTCGTGATAGTCACGTTCAGGAGCAGTTCCCAGCCATAAGTTCCAATCGACTTCGTTGGGAATCGGTTGCTTTTCGCCTTTATCTTTTGGAGATTGTACGCCTTGCGGCCAAACAGGGCGATTTGTCCAAACTTCGACCGTATGTACTTCGCCAATCATGCCACTTTGCACAATTGCTTCCGTAACCCTTGTGCCCTTTCCACTACTTCCCTGATTCCCCATTTGTGTAACAACCTTATATTTTGCTGCACCTTCCGTCATTTGACGAGCTTCCCAAATATCATGTGTGAGGGGTTTTTCACAATAAACGTGCTTGCCGAGTTGCATTGCCGACATCGCAATTGGGTAGTGCATGTGGTCGGGCGTGGTTACAATTATTGCATCAATATTTTTAGCCTCCGAGTCCAACATTTTTCGATAATCTTTGAAATAAGGGGCATTTGGAAATTTAGTACGAAACTTTGCAGACATTCTATCATCAACATCGCATAATGCTACGATATTATCAGAGCCATTATTATAGGCTTGTGGAATATTAAAATCGGCTTTTCCGCCACAACCAACGGCTGCAATATTGAGTTTGTCGCTGGGTGCTACAAAGCCTTTGCCAAGTACGTGGCGTGGCACAATCATAAATCCTGCCGAAGCTAATACGCTACTTTTCAGGAAGTTACGTCTGGAATCTTGTTCGTTTTTATTATTAGAGTCGTTCATGTCGAATAGATTGTAATGATGAGGTTGAATTTTTACGAAATGTAGAAAAATTTTGGAGAGGAAAAAAGAGGAACGAAAGAATGGTTCTTTTAAAATTATTATTTTGAAGTTTAATGCTTAGTTTATACATTTGTTGTAACGTAACGTTACATTTAAAAAACAAGTAAATGTTTGAGAGTTTTCAAGGAATAAAGATTTATGTGTATGATTTTGACCATAATCCACCACATTTTCATGCAATTAGTGCAGAATATGAAGTGCTGATAGATATTAGAGATTTGTCAGTTTTGAGAGGAGAAATGCCGTCAAATAAACTTAAACAGATTATAAAATGGGCAAAATTAAATCAACAGTATCTTTTGGAAGAATTTGAAACATTAAACCCAAAATTACGCAAATGAGAAATCCAAGAATTTTAAAAATCATCAATATTGAGCCTTTCAAAATAGAAACACTTTGGACGAATGGCGATGTACGTTTAATTGATTTTGCAGATAAATTATTCTCTTTTTCTGAAAATGAAAGGTATAAACCATTGCTTAATTTTGAGGTATTTTCAAAAGTTGAGGTTGGAGAAGGAGATACTTTGTGTTGGCAAAATCTACAACATAAAACAGCTAAAGGTAAGCTAAGTCCATTGGCGTTTGACCCTGATGTATTATTTGCCGAAAGCCAATTATTAGCACCAAAACCGATTATAGAAATTGATACAGACCACGAATTTACGCAAGCCGAATATGCTCGTCGTAACGGAATAAACCCAGCAAAAGTACGCACTTGGGTAAGGCGTGGGCGACTAAAAAGTCGCTATGTACCGCATTTGGATATTACGCTGGTGGTGGTGTAGATTGACTCGTTGATATTAAAAAGACCCTAATTTTATCACTTTAAATCCAATATAAAATGCCTGAAAACCAAAAAGAACGGAATCCTTATTTTCTTTGGTCAAAAGAAAATAAAATTGAAATAAAAAAAACAAATGAAGACATTCAATTACTAATAAATGGAAAAACTTATTCAGAAAAAGATAAAGATGGAAAGGAAATTAAGTTAGACGAAGACCAACTTAGAGAAATTGCTCACAAAAAGTCAAGAGAATATTATTCCACAGCTTTAAAAAACTTCCATTTTTCAAATCTTGTGATTTTTTCAGGTGCTGGTTCTTCTGTCGGAATAGGAAATAGTAATGCCAATAATGAAATGAAAGGTGGTCAAACTATGGCAAGTTTATGGAAAGAACTTGAAAAAGATAATTCGATACTTGATTTTAAGAAATTTATAGAAAAAAGTGGATATGAATTAAAGGATTCAAATGGCGATTTGATTTGGGACTTAGAAAAACTTTTAGACCATGCTCATACAAATAAAGTTAAAGATAACTCTCTTGAAAATGATATTGAAATAATTAAAAAATTTCTTATCCAAAAATGCACTCTTGATGTATCTGGTTCTGATACTCATTTATCTTTCTTGCGAAAAATAACAAAACGTAAAATGAAAGATAGTAGAGTTAAAATTTTCACAATAAATTATGATACTTTATGGGAGCAAGCTGCAAATATTGATGGTTTTACAATAATTGATGGTTTTGGTTATTCAAACCCTCGAAGTTTCAATGGTAGAATGTTTGATTATGACATGGTTATTCGTGAAGGAAGTAGAATTAAAGAAGAAGATAGTTTTATTCCAAAACTCTTTCATCTTTACAAAGTTCATGGTTCGTTAGATTGGTACAGGAAAGACGGTGAAATCATTCAAAAGGAATTAGATTTGAATGATAATACAAAACAGCTTTCAGAGATTATCACCCAAAATAGGCTTACTGTTTTTCCAAGTGATAATAAATATGAACAATCCTATGAACAACCTTATTTTGAAATGATGTCTCGTTTTCAGAGAGCTTTGCGGACAGAGAATACACTTTTGATAACGATTGGTTTTAGCTTTTTAGATAAGCACATTAGCTCAGTTATTGAGGAATCTTTAAAATATAACACAAGCCTAAGTTTGATAGTAATAGACCCATCTATAAACAAAACTAAGGATAACTGGCAACGAGCATTTGCCTTTGCTGAAGTAGATAATAGAACATTATTAGTTGCTGAAAAATTTGTTGATTTTGTAAGTAACTACCCAGATAATAATGTATTTGAACAAGAAGATGTTGATGTAAATTTCTCAAAAATGCTCAAAAAACTACTTAATCAATCGAAAAAGTGAAAAACAACAACCTTTTTGCTGACAGCCATTTTGTAGGATATGTAAGCCATGTTTCTCCATCATTTACCAAAGTACATTTGCCTTCTTCAAGTTTGCTTAAAAAGTTTTATTATGATGGGGAGGCTTTGCAAGCGGGTTTAGTTGGAAATTATCTTTTGATAGAAGGAGAAAATTATGGCTTTTTAGCCCAAGTAATCGAAATATCTTTACCCGAAAAAGAGCGGTTAGACCTAACTCAATCAACCTTTGAAAAATTTAATTTACACCCAACAGCAAGAGTAGAAAT
>NZ_JAYWCU010000018.1:0-3307 GCF_043780375.1 Emticicia sp.
GAAACACAAAATTGGAGTTGTTCCGATGACTTCTGACTTATGCTATATTTTTCTAAATTCTGCCGAAGGCGATAATCCAGCAATTCCAGAAGACCAATTAGTTGACAAACTAAAAAGTTATATGGCTGCATATCCAGTGCCTTTGGTTCAGGAATTAATTCCACAAGTAACTGATGCTAAATTGGTCAATTACCGAGCATTAGAAACCCTCAAAATGCCCGCACCTTGGTACAAAAACCGAGTAGTTGTTTTGGGCGATGCCGCTCATACCACCATTCCACAATTAGGGTCGGGGGCAGCCTTAGCAATCGAAGATGCCGTGGTGTTGATAGAAGAATTGCAAAAAGAAGGAGAAGTTGATGATGTTTTCGACAGATACATGAAGCGTCGTTATGATCGTTGTATGATGGTTGTTGATGTTTCGGAAACTTTAGGTGCATGGGAGTTACTCGAATACAATGACCAACCACTACCAGAAGGTGCAAACATGGGTATGCTCATGGGCAAAACTGGCATGGCATTGACAGCGGAAATTTAGCCCCCAAACCCCCGATGGGGGCTTAATTGAATGGGTTAATATATATTTTTTTAACAATAAAAATTCCCCCATTGGGGGTTAGGGGGCTTATGAAACTCATAACATTTAAAAATAAAAATAACGAAAGCCGAATTGGTTGGCTGCAAGGCGAAAAAGTAGTTGATATGAAGTTGGCAAGCGAAAAACTACCAACCGATATGCTCACTTTCATTGAAAATAATGAAGAATATTTCGCTATTATCAAAGATTTAGGCGAAGTCGAAGCACATTATTCACTCGAAGAAGTAAAATTGCTTGCTCCATTGCCAAACCCTCGAAGCATAAGAGATTACATAGGTTTCGAGATGCACATGCTCAACGCCTCAAAATCTTTTGGGCATACCGTTGGTGCTGCTTGGTACGAAATGCCGATTTTTTATTTCACCAATCATCATAATGTGTTCGGTCCAAATGATGAGATAAAAAGACCAGTAAAAGAAACAAAGCTTGATATTGAACTGGAAATCGCTTGCATAATTGGCAAAAAAGGCTCTGATATTAAAATGGAAGAGGCCAAAGACTATATTTTTGGTTACACCATTTTCAATGATTGGACGGCAAGAGCTATTCAAAAAGTAGAAATGACAATCCCTCTTGGGCCGCACAAAGGCAAAGACTTTGCTAATGCTTTTGGACCTTGCATTGTTACCGCCGATGAATTTGAACAATACGAAGTACCTTTTTCTGAAAGTTATTTTGAATCGCCTCTGAAAGTTCCAACAGTACAAGATGCCAGATTTGATGTAAAAATGACTTCAAGAATCAACGGTGAAACAATTTGTGAAGGAAATTACAAAACCGTTCATTATGCTTTTGGGCAAATGCTCGAAAGAGCTTCGGAAAATGGAGTAAACATAATGCCAGGCGATATTTTAGGTTCAGGAACAGTGGGTTGGGGGAGTTTGATTGAAAATAATTTCACCGTTCACCGCCCGCTTGAACCTGGCGATGTAGTTGAGTTAGAAATTGAAGGAATTGGAGTTTTGAGAAATAAAGTAATATAAAATGATTTTAGAAATAGCAACATTCGATATTAAAGAAGGACACCAAGCGGCATTTGAACAAACTTTTCAAGTAGCCGAAGCTGTCGTTTCACAGTCAAAGGGCTTTGTTAGTCTAAAATTTCATCATTGCATCGAAATTCCTACCAAATACAAGGTTTTGATTCATTGGGAAACCCTCGAAGACCATACAATTGGTTTCCGTCAATCAATATTATTTACCGAATGGCGAACAATTTTATCACCACATTTTCAAAATCCTCCATTAGCCGAGCATTTTGAAATAATGTAAAAACTGTAAGCTATATGTTCTATGCAAAGTGGCTTATAATACAAAAATAATTAAAGAGTGCTTATGGCATACAGCTTACAGCATATAGCAAAAAACTAACAATGAAAAGAATAATCAAAGGAGCAATTTCCTTGTTTGAGGCAGAGTCGAACGATAAAAAAGTAAGAGAAACCGTTGAAAATTTTATCGAAGAAATAAAAACAGGCGGTGATGCTGCTGTAAGAGCTATTTCTGAAAAACTCGATAAATGGTCGCCCGAAAGTTTCAAATTGTCGGATGCAAAAATCAAAGAAATTATTGGAAGTTTGCCAAGCCAAGTAATCGAAGATATTAAGTTTGCTCAAACCCAAATCCGAAATTTTGCTCAACATCAAAAAGATGCTCTGAAAGATATTGAGGTAGAAACATTGCCAGGCGTTTTCTTGGGACATAAAAATATTCCTGTCAATAGCGTAGGTTGTTATGTGCCAGGTGGACGTTATCCTATGGTGGCATCTGCCCACATGAGCGTTCTCACAGCAAAAGTGGCGGGTGTAAAGCGAGTGATTGCTTGCACACCGCCCATTAAAGGTGAGATTCCTGCGGCAACTGTGGCAGCAATGTACATGGCAGGTGCTGACGAAATTTATTTGCTCGGTGGCGTGCAAGCCATTGCTGCAATGGCTTTGGGAACAGAAACCATCGAAGCCGTAGATATGATTGTTGGGCCGGGCAACGCCTACGTTGCCGAAGCAAAAAGACAATTATTCGGGAAAATTGGCATAGATTTATTGGCTGGTCCAACCGAAACGTTGGTTATTGCCGACGAAACAAGCGATGCTGAAATTTGTGCAACCGATTTGCTCGGTCAAGCCGAACATGGACCAACTTCGCCAGCCATTCTATTGACAAATTCAGAAAAGTTAGCTTACGATACAATCAAAGAAGTTGAAAGACAACTAACGGTTTTACCAACGGCTGACATTGCAAGTGTTTCGTGGAGAGATTACGGACAAGTAATTTTGGTTGATACCGTTGATGAATTAGTAGCAGAAGCAGATATTATTGCAAGCGAACACGTTCAAGTAATGACCGAAAATCCACGTTATTTTTTAGAAAAAATGACAAATTATGGCGGTTTATTCCTCGGAAAATACACAAACGTTGCCTACGGAGATAAAGTTATTGGTACAAATCATACGTTGCCAACTAAGCACGGAGCAAAATATACAGGTGGACTTTGGGTTGGGAAATTTATAAAAACTTGTACTTATCAAGAAATCAGAACGCCCGAGGCAAGTGCCATGATTGGCGAATATTGCTCACGCCTTTGTGAAATAGAAAACTTTGCAGGACATAAAGAACAGGCCGATATTCGAGTGAGGAGGTATAAAGCCGTAGCGACGGTCGCCCCCAATCCCTAAGACTACTGTGTACCCACAAGTATAGCGGTTAGAA
>NZ_JAYWCU010000019.1:0-12078 GCF_043780375.1 Emticicia sp.
TTTTAAGTCGAAAAACACCATCTTTTCGGCTACAAATTGAGCAAATTTTTCAACCGTAGCGGTGCTATGCTTTCAAAATTTCCTCAATTTTCGCTTGAAAATCTACTATTTTTCAATCATAATATACTTTCGCAGGAAGTCTATTAAATTTTAAGGTAAATTTAAAGTCGATTTAAGTCCTCTTTAACATCAGTGTTGTTCATTTGTATCATGAATTAATAATCTAAACAATCTAATAATCATAACGATCTAATAATCATGGAAACAACGGATTCACGAACAAACAACAATCAAGGCACTCTTAAAGTAGCCATCGGTATTTTAGTTGGAATTTTAGCTCTTTTAGGCTATTTATTTATGGGAGCAAGAAATGAGACTCTCGAACTCCAAAAATCGTTGACCTCAAAGGTAGAGCAACTTTCTACTACACAAATTAAGTTAGATTCAATTTCTAAGTCTTTAGACCAAAAAATAGTTGAGGTTCAAAGCTTAGGAGGAAGTATAGTTGAACTTGAAGCAATGAAGGTTCAATTAGAAAATGATAAGAAAAAATTGAAATCTGATTTTAGTTTTTCAATGAACAAGTATGAGAATAAAATTAAAGATTACGAAACATTCTTAGTAGCAAAAGACGATGATATTCGTAAATTAAAAGAAGAAAATGGAGTTTTGGTAGCTCGTACTGAAACACTTGAAACAGAAAAACAACAAGTAGTATTTGAAAATACCAGTTTGAAAACTGAAAAAGAAGCATTGTCAACAACTTTGACACAAACGGTTGAAGATTTCACTTCTAAAAATAATGACTTACAACGTAAAGTGAGTTTAGCTTCAGCAATGAAAGCAGTAAATGTTCAAGTTGCCGCTTTATCATCTAAAGGGAAAGAACGTGAAGGAGGTGCATACAAAGCCTCAAGAATTGACCAATTGAAAGTTTCATTTATCATGCCAAATAATCCAATTGCTGCACAAAACAACAAGGATATCTATGTAAGAGTACTTGATGCAAATGGTGCGGTACTTGAAAATGGCAACGGTGGTATTGTACAAGCCGATGGAAAAGAAATTGGATATAGCTTTAAACAAAGCGTGCCATTTGAAAATAATGACCAAAAAGTAGATATTGTTTCTGGAAAAGGAACAAGTTATAGCAAAGGTAAATATAATGTGGAGCTTTATTCTGAAGGCTTCAAAATAGGAAACGGTGCTTTTGAAGTAAAGTAAAATATAAATAAAGTATATCTCAAAGACGGTCTATGTTTTTCGGAACATAGGTCGTCTTTGTAATTTATAACAAACTTTGATGATTTAGTTTGGGTTCAAATCGATTATTCATTTTCATTAATTCAACTATGTCATTCTACGGTTTTAAAATATTTCTGTTGGCAATTGCCGAAATTTTTAGTGAAATGTTTCTTGAAATAGCACATTCCATAGTCAAAACTTTTCGTCAATATCCAATTGCTTACACAGCCATAATTTACTTATTTATAACAATGGCTTTTTGCTATTATCCAATATTTGACCATTGGATAGCTGGATTTATTATGATGAGCTTTCCTATAGCCATTTTGTGCGGTCTGCTATCTTCATGTTTTTTGTTTATAAAGAAACAAAAAGTGATTGCGACAGTTGGTCTTTTTTGGATTTTACTTACGGTTCCATTGATAAAAAGAACGGTAGGAATTGGTAATGGTGAGACAAATTTTGACCCTGTTGCTTCACTAAAAGTACTAAGTTTCAATGGTGAATCTTTTGGGAAAAGCAATAAAAAGGACAATTATTGGGCAAGTTTACAAGCCGATATTGCATGTTTTCAAGAGTATTCACCCAATCCAATTATTGAGGCACAGTATGCCAACAATATTGTAAAACTAACGCCTTTCGATAAAAATAGACTAATAGGATTAGCCTTGTTTTCCCGATATCCGATTCTAAAACACTACGGTAAAGTTTGGGACAGAAAAAATCAACCTAATATTAATGGTTTTTTGTGTGCCGATATTGCTTATAATCAAGATACAGTTCGGGTCGTAAATGTACATTTATGGTCGATGGGTGTGCGTATCAATTTGGCTATTGATGCCCTTAAAAAAGGTCATTTAAAAACCTTTGGGATTGAATTATTTGATAGTTTTTGTCGCTTGAAAGAAGGTTTTGAGAAACGTGATGAGCAAATGAAAGAAGTAGAATCTTATGTTTCAGGCAGTCAATATCCTGTCATTATTTGTGGAGATTTTAATGAAACCCCTTTCGGTTATTCTTACGGGAAGCTCAAACTTAGCTTTAAAAATGCCTTTGAAGAAGCTGGTCAAGGCATGGGTTTTACACTCAATCGCCAACCATATTTCGCCCGAATTGATCAACAATTTTTTAGCTCCGATTGGCAAATACAATCATGCAAAACCATGTCTGGTATAACTATTTCTGACCATTTCCCAGTAGTGGCCAGTTATATTTTGAAAAAATCACTCATTCCTTTGCCAAATTTGGTTGCTCAATGGTAGTTTATTTCTATTTCATAAACTTTCGACTCCACAATCGCTCAATTTTCCAGCCTTTTTCTTGCAAATTCATAGGCAAATAAGCATGAGCTTCTTTCGGTGAAATGCTTTCATAATATAAATCATCATCGGTCAAAATTAGCGACTCATATTTGCCAGCGTTTGTTTTTACTGTAATATCAGCAAAAGGTAACTCATTGATATATAATGGATTAATAGCTTTTAATTGCTCTTTTAAAAACCAGTCCGTTCGGAAATTTTCATTAGGAATGATACTCGGCAAATATTTTCCATTGGAAACATCAAGGGCATATTCTAAGTATTGTTTCAATAATTTAGGGCCTTGATTTTGTGAATCTTCCACTTTTAATTGATTCGGAAAAATACTGCTCACTACATAAATCTTCTCTCTTGCTCTTGTGATACCAACATTCAAGCGGTTTTCGCCTCCTTGTTGATTCAAACTGCCAAAATTCATCAACATTTTTCCTTGTGCATTAGGAGCATATCCGACTGAAAAAATAACAATATCAAATTCATCTCCTTGAATATTTTCAATGTTTTTAATAGAAATCCGACGCTGTAAATCAGTAATTCGTAATTCAATCGACTCCGCTTGTTTATGATTGAAAGTTACAACTCCAATACTTTTCTCAGGAAAGTTTTTTTGTAAATCAGAAATAATTTCGACTACTTTTTGAGCTTCTATTTCGTTTGTGTTTTTCTCCCAAATACCCTCAACTTTTATATAATTTATTGAAGGTTCATTTTTATTAATCTCATGATAATCAGGCAATAAACGCAACGAGTTTTTGTAAAAGAATTGGTTTGAGAAATCAATTAAATCTAACGAACGACTACGATAATGTCCTTGTAACGAAGTTTGGGGAAGATATTGTGCCGCCAAATCAAGTAATGAATCTATTTCTAAAGCTGGTTCATACGAAATGTCGCTCGCAGATAAGTCTTCTTCGTAGCGAATTTGATACAAATCATTGGGCTGCAATTGCTTAGAGTCGCCTGCTATCACAACTTGTTTTCCTCGAAAAATTGCAGGAATACCATACTCAGCAAAGCATTGCGAGGCTTCATCGAAAATCACTAAATCGAACAGTTTTTTGTCAGGTGCTACATTCATTGAAAACATTGCTGAAACCGATTCTGGCGAAGCCATCCAACATGGAATTAGCTTAAAAATTTCGTCGGAATAGTTTTCCAAAACTTTTCTAACCGACCAAATCTTGCGTTTTTTAGTAGTCTGATGTTGTAGCTCTCGATAGGTTGTTGTATTTTGTAAACGATTGACTACCAATGTTTTGTAAGTCTGTTCACGTAGTTTTAACAATAACATTTCCTGACTCAGCGTTTGTTTTTGCTTTACACTTTCTTGTAACTCTTCTTCCATTTGCTCCATTTTCAAAGAACTCACACTTCGTAAAAGCGGAAATAAATTTTCGATATTCTCAATCCAAGCCAAACGTAGCGAATTTTGAAAAATAGCAATAGCTTCTTTAGGCGTTTCGGTGAGTTTCTCTACAACTTCAATCTCTATTCTACTGAACGATTTCTTGAGTTTGTCGGCTTCGACGAGGTAGTCAAAATTTTGATTTAGCCATCTTGCCTCGACCCACTCCTTCGAGGAGAGAGTTTTCGTTTCAGTAGTCCCACTCTCTTCGATGGAGTGGGGCAGAGGTTTACTTATCTGTTTCTCTCTCAAATACAACTTCCACCCAAGCATCTTTTGCTTCGTTTCGGTAATTAAATGCCCTAAATAATGATAATATTGAAGGCTAAAGTTGGATTTTTGAAGAAAAATATTTTCTTCAAAAATAGTGTTTGCCTTATTAGCTAAAATATAATTTTTCAAAGTTTGACTTATCAAATCGAAACCCTCTTGTGCATCAATCAAAATATCTTTTTTGGCTAATTTTTCTTTGAGTGTTTCAAATGCAATCCGATTGTTTATTTTTTTGATAAGTAACACTAAATCAGTTGTTTGTAAAGATAATTTATTTCGAAAAGTTAAGTTTTCAATGTCTTTTTTATCCTTTGAGAATAACTTCCACAAAAACCAGTTCAACCCAGATTTACTGGCTAAATATGCTTTTTCAATTTGTGTTTTTCTAAGTGCAAGTTCTGATACTGAAAGTGTATTTTCTACCCAACCATTGGTATAAATATTTTCTATTGCGGCATTAATTTTCGTTAAATCAAACTGTCGATTTGTAATGTATTTTTTTTCGTTGACAATGGCATTAAATACTACTACAACTTGTGGGTTTTTAAATAGCTGTGTAAAATTTTCGACAATTTTTTCATCAAAACTATTGAGTTGCATCAATGAAAAATTTGTTGTGTTTTTTGCTTGAAAATTCGCCACATCCTCAATCACTCCAATGATTTTTGGCAGGTCTGAAATACTAAAATTTGCAAACGATACTCGGTTTTTCCAAAACTCATAGCCTTGTGTTTCTCGAAGTTTTTCTTCATACTGAAAATAACGTTTCAATCGTCCCTCAAAATCAGATAACTCACTAAACACAAATAATTTATATAAATTTCCTAACTTAATATGTGGTTTTTCATGATTACTTGTCAAATACATTTCTTTCACCGAAAGTCCACAAATTGACTCATCAAAAAGTGCATTTTTAAAACTTTGCAATTCTTCCGAAACCTTGTCAATTCTTCTACTTATTTGCGTAAAATTTCGCTCCAAAAAAATTGTATCTAAACTTTTATTTTTCTTTTGATACTCATCAATTTGCTCAATTTGATTAGCAATTTTTTCAAAAAGTGTTTTTCTGTCATTTTTAAAATCATGAACCAAAGCCACAAAATTGCTCATATTGGCTTTTTCTAATCGCTGAAAAACAGTATCCAACGCCACTCTTTTCTGACAAACGACCAAAACCCGCTTGCCCCGTGCCGTGAAATCAGCAATTAGGTTGGCAATTAATTGAGATTTTCCAGTTCCGGGAGGCCCTTGCACCACGAGGGATTTTCCTCCTTTCACTTGCTTAATTGCCGCTTCCTGCGAAGCATCAACGGCAAAGGGAAGGAAGGTGTTTTCTTCTTTTATTACTATGTTTTCGTTATTTGTAACTTTAAATAAACTTTCTGAATATTGCTCATCTGCTTCCATGTTTTTCAGCAACGCTTCATAATCAGGTACTAAATAAGAGCCCGCTTGTGGGAAAATACCAAGCACTGCTTGCGGAAAAAGTTTGAGTTCACCATTTAGTTCTGATAGCTCCAGGTCATGTTTTGTAAGTCGTTGATAATCAATAAGTTGGTCTGAAAAAAGGTCTTGATTAAAATTAATTTCGAGCTGACTATGTTTCAATAATTCGTATAATTTTGTTCGAAAAACAAGACTATTTTTATCAAAATCTTCAAATGATGTTTCCAAAAATTCATCCAAAATTTTCATTTGATTGAAGTGTGAATAAGCCAATAAAAAACTTCGATTGAGACTTATGGACTCATCACGTTTTTCTAAAATCCATTTTTTGCCATTATTTTGCAGTGTTACAGGAAAAAATAAAAGTGGACAACGCACTACCGTTCCGTCAGAAAGTTTACCTTTCACAAACGGGTAACCTACGTATAAATCTTCTGATCCACGTTCTTCTTCAATAAAAGCCTCAGTGCGAGCAATTTTTCGCAAAACTTTACTCACTTCATTAACTTTTTCCAAACGACTATCTAACATATCACAAAGTGGAATAGTTGTTTTTTGGGCAATGAGTTGATTGATGTATTCAAAAGAAGGTTTTCCATCTAAAAAATCAAGTTCGTTCAAATCAAGAAATTGTTCTTGGGGCAAATTGAGCAACAATAACGAACGATTTCTCGAAGTAAGATTTGTGAGCCGACGAAGATATGTTTTAAGGATTTTTTGCATAAACAAAGATAAGTGAAAAACCTGCAAGGTTTGAATATAACCTTTTATCAACAATTAACGCATTTTAACATTTTCTATTTGGAGTAAATTATTTAAATTACTTTCTTCGTTATAAAATAGGTGTGTGATTTTCTAAAATCCCATATCTTGAATCACATATCTTACACATTTAATCTATTTCAAAATTATGTTAAATTATTACCGAACCTTCACTTTCAAGCAGTTGGTGATTGCCCTGCTTGTTGGTATTTTCATGTTGGGAGGCGATGCTTTCGCCCAGAAAAAGAAAAATCGGAAAAAGAAGCAAAAAAGTATGCTTGTAGAAGAAAAAGTGCCGATTCCTACTCCCATTAAAATTGCTTCTGTAGAAGGAATTACGGAATATTTGCTTGGAAACGGACTTCGTGTATTGCTTTTTCCTGACCAATCAAAGCAAACGGCTACCGTGAATGTTACCTATTTGGTAGGCTCACGCCACGAAGGTTATGGAGAAACAGGTATGGCTCACCTACTCGAACACATGGTTTTTAAAGGTTCGACCAAGCACTTAGATATTCCGAAAGAGCTTTCAGACCACGGTGCAAGACCCAATGGCTCGACTTGGCTCGACCGAACCAATTATTTTGAAACTTTTTCATCAACCGATGAAAATCTCAAATGGGCTTTAGATTTGGAATCTGACCGCATGATAAATTCTTTTATCAAAAAAGAAGAATTAGAAAAAGAATTTTCGGTGGTTCGAAACGAATTTGAATCTGGTGAAAATAGTCCTGAGAATGTTTTGAGCGAAAGAATTCAAGCAACTGCTTATTTGTGGCATAATTACGGCAATACCACTATCGGTTCACGAGAAGATATTGAACGAGTACCGATTGACAATTTACAGGCTTTTTACAAAAAATATTATCAGCCCGATAATGCTGTTTTATTGGTTGCAGGGAAATTTGACGAGGCAAAAATTTTAAAAATGATTAATGAAGAATATTTTGGCTCCATTCCTCGCCCAACTCGTAAACTTCAAGCGACTTATACGGTTGAGCCAACCCAAGACGGCGAGCGTTCGGTAACTTTGCGTCGTGTTGGCGATGTGCAATCTGTCGGAGCATTATACCATATTTGTGCTTCAAGCCACCCAGATTATGCTTCGTTAGACATTTTGCAGTTGATTTTGACCAGTGAACCCGCAGGAACACTTTATAAGGCTTTGGTTGAAAGCAAAAAAGCATCTTATCAATATTCCTATTCTTTTACCAATAAAGACCCTACTTTTCTCTATTTTGGAGCAGGGGTTTTGAAAGATAAAAGTTTGGACGATGCCAAGAAAACCATGCTTGCAACCCTCGATTCGGTGGCTGTAATGACTATCACTAAAGAAGATGTAGAGCGAGCAAAAAACGATATTTTGAAAAACTTTGGCTTGACATTGCAAAGTTCAGATAAAATTGGCTTGCAAATGAGCGAATATATTGGTGCAGGTGATTGGCGATTAGCTTTTTTATATCGAGATGCCGTAACAAAAGCCACCGTAGAAGATGTGAAACGTGTAGCAAAATATTACTTCAAACCTTCTAATCGAACCGTAGGAACATTTATTCCAGATGCTACGCCCGACCGAGTAATAATTCCAGCAACACCAAATGTAGATGAATTGGTAAAAGAATATAAAGGAAAAGCACTTATTGCCCAAGGTGAGGCATTTGACCCATCGCCAACAAATATTGAAAGTCGTACCAAACGTGGTCAAGAAGCAAACGGAGTTGAGTTTGCTTTATTACCAAAATCAACCCGTGGAAATGCGGTCAGAACCAATATTACGCTTCGCATTGGTGATGAACAAACACTACAAAATAAAGCTACGATTGCTCAATTTACAGCCTCAATGTTCAATAAAGGTACAAAAACCATGAGTCGTCAGCAATTGAAAGACACTTTAGATAAACTAAAAGCACAAGTAAATATTGGTGGTGGTGGAAATTCGGTGAATGTAAGCATAGAAACTACGAAAGAAAATTTACCAAAAGTATTGGCAATCGTAACTGATATGTTGAAAAACCCTACTTTCGATGCCGAAGAATTTGAGAAACTTCGTCAAGAAAGTCTGGCGGGAATCGAATCTCAAAAAAGCGACCCGCAAGGCTTGGCTTTCAATGCTTTTCAACGCACAATGAACCCTTATCCAAAATCTGATATTCGTTATGTAGCAACTATAGACGAGCAATTGGAAAACACCAAAGCTGTAAAAGTTGAAGATTTGAAGAAATTTTATCAAGATTTTTATGGTGCATCGGCAGCAACAGTTTCGGTAGTAGGTGATTTTGATGAAGCCAATGTTCGTAAAATTATCAGCTCTAATTTTGGTTCTTGGAAAGCTCCAATAGCGTTTAAACGTATTCAAGCTGTCTTCCAAGACATTGCTCCAACAGCAAATGCTATCAAAACGCCTGATAAAGCGAATGCTCTTTTCTTGGCAGGACAAAATCTTCAATTGCAAGACACTGACCCAGATTATGCAGGTTTAGTTTTGGGAAATTATATGTTAGGGGGTGGGTTTTTGAGTTCACGTTTAGCTGTTAGAATTCGCCAAAAAGATGGATTAAGCTATGGCGTTGGTTCAAATTTAAGCGGTAGTCCGATGGATAAATCTGGTAATTTCATGACTTATGCCATTTATGCTCCCGAAAACGCTGAAAAATTAGAAAAAGCATTTTATGAAGAAATTGCCAAAGTTGTTACCGAAGGCTTTACCGCCGACGAGTTGAAAGCTGCCAAAGCAGGTTGGTTGCAAAGCCGAAGTGTTTCTCGCTCGCAAGACAACGAACTTTCGGGACGTTTGAATAACTATTTGTATTTGGACAGAACGCTTCAATTTGATGCTGATTTCGAGAAAAAAGTAGAAGCAATAACCGTTGAGCAAGTAAATGCTGCCATGAAGAAATTTATTGACCCAAAGAAAATCACTATCGTAAAAGCTGGTGATTTCGACAAGAAAGTTTCTGCTCCAGGAACAACTGCCCCAGGCGGTGTTTCGGGAAGTGGGAAAAATTAAGTAGTCGATATCAAAAAATAGTTAAAAACCCTCCTAATGTTTCAAACGTTGGGAGGGTTTTCCTTTGTATGTAATAGTTCCTGTGATACATTTGCTCAAATATTTGAAACAAAAATATGAACCTCACATTCCTCCGAAATATTGGTATTTCGCTTGCTGTTTCATCAGTAGTAATTTATGTGATTTACCATACTTACGGCTCTGGTGCATATCTTGCCATGTCGGCTTTGGCATTATCAAGCTTTCTGATTGGATATTTAGAGCCACATCGTGGTTGGATGTTGGCACTTTTGCAAGTTATGATTCTATTAAGTGTATATTTCTTGAAAATTTACAAGCCTGTAAGTGCTGATTTGGCAATGTTTGCTACTTTTGCAGGTTGCGGAATTTCTCTGGTTTTTAGTTTTGTGACGGGTCGTTTGGTGAGGTTGTTTGAGAACTAAATTCAAATAAAAAACACCGACTAATTCTTCGCATTTAATTTTCTCAGTTCCTCACGAATATCAATTAAAAGTTCATCAACTTGAGGTTTAACTTCGGTATTTTGCCCTAATGCACGTAAGAAAAAATACAAAATTGTACCAACAATCACAAAGTCGAAGGTTGCTTGAAAGGCTTCCCCCCAACCAATTTTTATAGATAAAATCTCGAAATTTCTATCTTTCAAATTTACACCTCCGAGTAGTACGCCTACTATTGGCATAAAAATTTTGTCTACCAAAGCAGAGATTATTTTCTGAAAAGCCGTACCTATTACTACACCAGTTGCGAGGTCAATGATAGTACTTCGCATCAAAAATCCTTTGATTTTCTTCACCATAAAGTTCGTTTAAATTATGTTTTTGCCTTCTTCTGTCAATTGTTTTATCAAATTTCCACCCGCAGGAATCCAATCCGAAACTTTTGAAATGACAGTTGGAGCAACTTTCGCTACTATTGGATAAGTAAGCGACTCATTAATATGTTTTTGGGGAATTTTAATATCAATACTCGTCATTAGCCAAAGAAATGTGCTAATTCCAAAAAGCCAAGTAAATATGCCAACCATCGCTCCTGCAAAGCCATCAATCGTACCCAAAATTGTAAAACGCAAGGCTCGGCGGAGCATCCAACCCATTTTATTTATCAAGAATATTGTCGGAAAAAAGATAACTGTAAAGCTCAAATAAGGCAAAAAACGATTCGCCATATTTTCGCCAATGGCTGGTGCGATGAGGTTCATGCCGTATCCCAAAAACTTAAAACCAATCACAATCGCAATTACAAATGCCACTACGCCAATGATTTCGATAAAAAGCCCTTTTTGGTAACCACGATAAGCCCCATAAAGTAGCGGGAGGATAAAAACTAAGTCAAGCACGTTCATAATGTTGGTTATTTCTTTTTTCAAAGGTACGATTCTATGCACTAAAGGCATAAAAAATGGGCATTTTTAATAATCTGCCCATTTTTCAATATGTTTAGCACTTAATATTTCCCGCCACCATAAGTTGCGATATGTTCTTTTATTTTGGCAACACGATTTTCGGGGCTTGGGTGTGAACTCATAAATTCGTCACGTTTCTGACCACCACTGGCTTCTGCTAAAATCTCCATTACCTCAATCATCGAATTGGGGTTATAATTGGCTTTTATCATATACCGAACACCAAACTCATCAGATTGTAGTTCATCGTTCCGTCCAAATTTCATTTCTTGAATCTGAGCCACATATTGTGCAATTTGCCCACCACCCATACCGGTTCCATCGGAAGTTGCAGTAGCTACTGCCCCTACCAATCCTTGATAAAAGTCGGATTTTGCCATTTGTTGAGCCGAGTGGCGATGAATCACATGTCCTATTTCATGTCCAAGTACACCTGCCAACTGGTCTTCCGATTTTAGCCTTTTCAAAAGACCGACTGTAATAAAAATTTGTCCACCCGGCAAAGCAAAAGCATTGACAGTTTGGTCGTCGGCCAATACATGAAAATCGAATTGATAAGGAATATTTATACCTTTTTTCTTAGCTTCGTCGTCCACTTGCTTTACTAATTTATAACCTACGGCTTTGGCTTGTTGCTGCACTTCATTATCGTTATAAAGCCCGCCATATTCTTGTGCCATTTGTGGGGCACTTTGCAAACCCATTGCTACTTCCTGCTCAGGAGTCAAATCAATGTGTTGTTTTTCGCCCGTAATAGGGTTTACTTGATTTTTGCTGTAATAGCTAATAAGTGCCACTGCTGCCATTACTAAACCAATGATAAGTCTAAGCTTTAAGCCTGATGATTGCATAGTATTTAATGAGTTTGAGGTACTTAATTCGATTTAGAATTATATTTTAAGGCGGTAAAGTTACAGTAATTCTTGAGAAACTGACAAAATTTTGATGTAGAAAAATTTTGTCTTTCATTCGCTTGATTATCAATCATTTAGAAATTATTTAAATAATTTCTAAAAACATTCATTGCTAAATTTTGTTTAAATAAGTATATTTGATTTGCGATTCTACACACATGTTGTACTAACTTTTCTTATAAGCGACAATTAAGTAAAAGAGTAAAAGTTTTCGAGTATTAGAGTATAGCTAGTTATCTTTGTTGAATGAGAACGAAAATATATATACATCTAAGTGCGGA
>NZ_JAYWCU010000020.1:0-14739 GCF_043780375.1 Emticicia sp.
ACCGTAGCGGTGCTATGCTTTCAAAATTTCCTCAATTTTCGCTTGAAAATCTACTATTTTTCAATCATAAAACACTTTCGCAAGAAGTCTAATAAATAAAAAAATGAAAAAAATATTAATTCTATCAATTCTAAGTTTTTCAAGTGTTTTTGCCCAAAAACCTTCTACCGAAGATGATTTTTATCGCATCGTTACGCTACCTGTACCCGAAGATGTAAAGCTCGAAGTGGGTGGTTTGGCGGTTATGCCCGATGGACGTTTGGGCGTATCTACTCGACGTGGTGATGTATGGATTGTGTCAAATCCCTACATGAAAAATGGTACTGCACCAACTTACAAACGTTTTGCTTCGGGTTTGCACGAATCTTTGGGTTTGGCTTATATAAAAGGAAACCTTTGGGCAACTCAGCGTGGTGAAGTGACAATTTTAAAAGACAATAATGGTGACGAAATTGCCGATGAATATGAGGCTTTCTATAAATTCCCGTTGGCTGGAAATTACCACGAATATACTTATGGCCCAGTTTTATTGCCTGATAATAATATGATTTTTACCTTAAATCTTGGCTGGCAAGGTAAAGGAGTAAGTTTATCAAAATGGCGTGGCTGGATGCTTAAAATTACTCCTGAAGGTAAAATGACTCCGTGGGCAACAGGTTTACGTTCACCTGCGGGAATGGGTGCTTTACGAAATGGAGATATTTTTTACACCGAAAATCAAGGCGATTGGGTTGGTTCGGGTCGCATGACGCACCTTGAAAAAGGAGATTTTGCAGGAAATCCTGAGGGCTTAAAATGGACTTCGGAGGAAGGCTCGCCACTCTTAACCAAAGTCAGCGACATTCCCGATACGCATGAGCCGCTTTATGAAGTTGCCAAACGAGTACCAAGTATCAAAGTTCCTGCGGTTTGGTTTCCGCATACTTTAATGGGAATTTCGACAGCTGATGTCATTGAAGATACTTTTGGTGGAAAATTTGGTCCATTTGAAGGACAAATGTTTGTTGGAGACCAAGGACACAGCAAAATTATGCGTGTTTATTTAGAAAAAGTTGCAGGAAAATACCAAGGTATTTGTTTTCCTTTTCGTGAAGGTTTTCAGTCAGGAATTTTGCGTATGCGTTGGGGGCTGGATGCTTCAATGTTTGTAGGTATGACCAGCCGAGGTTGGTCTTCAACGGGTAAAGATGAGTTTGGCTTGCAACGTTTGGAATGGACAGGGAAAATGCCTTTCGAGATGAAAAGTGTTAAGTCAATGCCCGATGGCTTTTTGATTGAATTTACACAGCCTGTCAATAAAGAAATGGCTAAAAGTCTTGATTCTTATAAAATCAATGGCTTTACATATCAATATCATCACAATTACGGTAGCCCGATAATTAATACTAAAGCATTGAAAATCAAGGCAATACAAGTTGCCGAAGATGGAATGTCGGTGCGTTTGGCGATTGATTCTTTGCGTTTGGGTTATATCCATGAATTACGTTTAGAAGGAATTCAAAATACTGAAAATCGCTCGCTTTTGCACCCTTTTGGCTATTATACTTTGAATAATATCAATACTGAAGTTTCGAAAATGGATGTAGTAAAATATGCAGTTGTTGAGAAAAAAGCAGAAGAACACGCCCACGATATGTCGGCTATGCCAGCGAAAGTAACAAATGTAATTTCGGCGAAAAGAGTAAACGAAATGCCCGCTGATTGGAACGGAAAATCAGACCAAACGCTTATTGTAGGCACAAAACCAGGCTTAAAATTTGATGTGTCGAAGTTCCAAGTAAAAGCAGGAAGCAGAATTCGTTTGGTATTCAATAATAATGACGATATGCTGCATAATTTAGTTATCGTAAAACCAAAAACAGTTGATAAAGTAGGGCAAGCCGCTATAGTCATGGGCTTAGACGGAGCCGAAAAAGCCTACGTTCCAGCATTAGACGAAGTACTTTTCCACACAGGATTAATGCAACCCGAAAGCCAAGAAACAATCTATTTTGTAGCACCAAGTACGGCAGGCGATTATACTTTTGTTTGTACATACCCTGGGCATTATACTTTGATGCAAGGCGTGATTAAGGTAACGAAGTAGTTTTTAGTCGATAGTCGATGGACAATAGTTCACAGTTTTTTGATATTTTTGTGAAATTTCGATAAAACTATTGACCGATGTCCATCAACTATCGACTAAAGAATATGCCCCAAATAATCTCTGAATATGGAACCATCAGAAAAGCGAGTGATTATGACTTGCCCAAAGATTCATTTTCAGAGATTTTTGTTTGTGATAAGACTTTTTTTAATCTTAAAACATTGGCTTTTTCTGGAGCCAATGATTTGATATTTAGTTGTTTAACTCAAAAAGGGAAGGAGCAAATCAAAGTAAAAAATCATGTTGGTTTAATACAAACTACTAACGGTACTCAGATTGAGATTTTGCCAAAATCTTCTAAAAATTCTGCCAAAGAAGCACGAAAAATACTATTCAAAATGCTTCGAGTTTTACCTAATTCTCCTTACCAATCTTTGTCAAAAGCAAATCTCGAAAATTGCCATTTACCTATTTTGGAGATTTTTGTAAATATATTTTTAGATGAATTGGAGAAACTTTTATCGCAAGGATTAGGTCGAAATTATGAAAGACATGAAGCCAATGAGGTTTTTATAAAAGGTAAGATTTTAGTTGCAGAAAACATCCGTCAAAATTATATCAAAAAGGAACGTTTTTTTGTAGTTTATGACGAGTTCTTAGAAGATATTCCTCAAAATAGGGTTCTAAAAACCTGCCTTCAAATACTTAATAATCAATCGGGCGGCGTTCCGTCTTTTACAAATAAAACTCAACAGCGAGTCTTACAAAATCTAACGATTTTTGATGAAGTAAATGCTTCAATAAATATTCAACAAGATTTGATGAAAAGCGACAATAAAAATCGAATTTTTGAACGCTATGATTCGGTCTTAAATTGGGCAAAGATTTTCTTGAATCAACAATCTTTTTCTCCTTTTTCAGGAAAAACGCTTCAATTAGCCCTATTGTTTCCGATGGAGGTTTTATTTGAAAATTATGTTGGTACACATTTTAGAAAACATTTTTCGGAAAGCTATGAAGTAACATTGCAAGACAAAGGTAAATATTTGATAGATAGGCATTTAGAAACTTCAAGGTTTCGTTTAATTCCAGATATTGTGGTTCAGAATCAAAAGAGAATCTTCATTTTTGATACCAAATGGAAACTTTTGAATGACTCAAAATCTAATAAAAATTATGGCATTGAGCAATCGGATTTATATCAAATGTATGCTTACGGGAAAAAATATAGTTCAAAGCAACTTTTTCTGGTTTATCCTGCCAACGAAAACTTTAAATCGCCTTTAATATTTGATTATGATGAAGGTATGACATTGCAAATTTTGCCTTTCGATTTGAATAATGAGACGGTTGCCGAAATTATGAAAATAGAGAATTTGCTTAGGTAGCTCCAAAAGCCCAATTTTCACCACCGACCGATTATGAAAGAAAAAAATTGACAAAAATCATTATCTTGCACCTTAAATTTTCAACCTTCCCTATAAAAATGCCTATTTTACTTACTTTCTTTGCTATTTTGACACTTGTAGTGTTGGTAGCTTATGTCAAGCTTGATACTTTTGTTTCCTTTATCTTAATTTCGATTGCTTTGGGTTTTGCTACAGGAATGGAAATTCCAGCTATTGGCAAAGCCATTCAAACGGGTATTGGCGGTACACTTGGCGACCTAATTTTGATTATTGGTTTTGGTGCAATGTTGGGTAAATTAGTTGCCGAAAGTGGTGCAGCTCAACGCATTACTGATGCACTTATCAATGTTTTCGGCGAAAAATACCTGCAATGGGGCTTAGCTCTTGCAGGTTTTATTATTGGTATTCCGCTCTTTTATAATGCAGGATTTATTATTGTTGTACCACTTATTTTCACCATTGCAGCATCTACAAAATTGCCTTTGCTATATGTTGGTGTTCCGATGCTTTCGGCATTGTCGGTTGCACATGGCTTTTTGCCACCACATCCTTCACCTGCTGCCATCGCACTCCAACTAAAAGCCGACGTTGGACAAACTTTGATTTACGGAATCATAATCGCTATTCCTGCTATTGCGGTTGCTGGGCCAATTTTTGCTCGAACTTTGAAGAAATATAAGCCACAAATTGATGGAAACATGTTTGTGATTAAAGAAATACCTAAAGACAAACAACCTACTTTGGGCGTAAGTTTATTAGTTGCCTTAATGCCTGTTTTTATATTGACTTTTAGCTCGTTTGCAAAGAAGTATTTGCCTGATAATCAGGTGGTTGCACTTATTTCAGAACCCTATATTGGGATGCTGATTTCACTTTTATTGGCTATGTACTTACTTGGAATTAGACAAGGAGATAGTGTAAAAACGGTGAGTAAACAATTGGAAGAGGCTTTCAAAAGTAGTGCAGGAATTCTGTTGATTATTGGTGGAGCTGGGGCATTAAAACAAATATTGAAAGACAGTGGCACGAGCGATTATATTGGTCAACAATTGCAAGGTTTAGACATAAATCCTTTAATTTTGGGTTGGGCAATTGCTGCAGTCTTGCGTATTTGTGTAGGCTCAGCAACAGTAGCTGGTTTGACTGCAGTAGGGATTTTAGCTCCTTTGATTCAGAATCAAGTAGGTATAAAACCCGAATTGATGGTGCTTTCGATTGGTGCAGGAAGTTTGCTTTTTTCGCACCTCAATGATGGTGGCTTTTGGCTTTTTAAAGAATACTTCAACCTTTCAATAAAAGATACCATCAAAACTTGGTCTGTAATGGAAACCATTATTTCTGTCATAGGGCTTATTGGAGTTTTGATTTTGAATATATTTGTTTAAAAAACACCAGTAAATATGCTAAGTGATAATTTAGTGTCTTATTGGTAAAAATAATATGATAATGACCGCAGAAGAAAATTTCGCAAATCTAAATCTTGAATTGCCTCCCGCACCAACGCCAATGGGAGTTTATAAACCTTGTTTAATTGTAGATAATTTTATCTATGTTTCGGGTCATGGTACAGTAAAAATGGATGGTTCAAGAATTATCGGAAGAATAGGGGAGGATATGGACATTGAAGAGGGGAAATTAGCCGCTCGACAAGTAGGTTTGGCTATTTTAGCTACTTTGAAAGCTAATTTGGGTAGCCTCGACCGTATTAAACGAGTAATAAAAGTGCTTGGAATGGTCAATTGTACTTCAGATTTTGAACGCCATCCTTATGTAATTAATGGTTGCAGCGAACTATTTGCTGCAGTTTGGGGAACTGAAAACGGTATTGGCGTTCGTTCGGCAGTTGGTTTTGGCTCGCTTCCTGAAAATATACCTGTGGAGATTGAGGCGATGTTTGAGCTGGCTTGAAAGTTTGTAGAATACAGTTCACACTCAGATAATTTCAAATCATAATTCTAAAACTGAGCTATTAAGAAAATTATATTGGAGAAAATGCTTAAAATCAACAAAGTACACCACATAGCCATTATTGTATCTGACTACCAAAAATCAAAGCATTTTTATACACAAGTGCTTGACTTACAGGTTATTAGAGAAGTATATAGAGAAGCACGAGATTCATATAAATTAGATTTGGCGATTGGTGAAAACTATATCATTGAATTATTTTCATTCCCCAAACCACCTGCTCGACCTTCACGCCCAGAGGCTTGTGGCTTACGGCATTTGGCTTTTGAAGTTCAAAATGTAGAAGAAGCCAAACAAAATCTTGAAGAAAAAGGAATAGAAGTAGAACCAATCAGAATAGATGAATTTACAGGTAAAAAATTCACTTTCTTCGCCGACCCAGATGATTTACCAATAGAGTTTTATGAGCATTAAATTTTAGCGATTGACTCTTAGCTATTCTTTTTATTCACTCATTCACTAAATCAAAACGAGCGGCGTTCCGTTTCACTCATAAGACTATGTGGTATAAAGTTACAAACGAAAACGAGTTAGATTCGCCTTCACTGCTTATTTATAAAGAGCGAGTGCAGCTAAACATCGAAAAAATGATTTCAATTGCTGGTTCAGCCGAGCGTTTGTTTACGCACGTAAAAACCAATAAAATGCCCGAAATCGTAAAAATGATGTTGAATGCAGGCATTACGAAATTCAAATGTGCAACAATAGCTGAGGCAGAAATGACAGCTATTGCTGGTGCAAAATATATTTTGATATCGCATCAATTAGTTGGCCCAAAAATTGATCGGTTAGTTCAACTTCGTCAAAAATATCCTGATGTTTTCATCGCTTCGCTCATTGATTGCTCGGAAAATGCCGACGCTCATCAAGCAATATTTGCTGAAAATAGCCTTGTTTCTGACGTTTTTTTAGATATAAACAATGGAATGGACAGATCGGGGCATTTATTAGATGAGCATGTTTTAGATCTTTATAAAAAACTCAATAATCTGCCGAATCTGAAATTGCATGGCTTGCATGTATATGACGGACATTTACGAGCGACTAATTTTGAAGAGCGTAAACATAACATTGACGCAGGTTTTGTAGATGTAAAGCATTTTTTGGAAATCATCGAAAGTGAAGGTTTACCAAAGCCGATGGTCATCGCAGGAGGAACGCCAACCTTTACTTCGCACGCTTTGCGTAACGAAACTTTTTGTAGCCCAGGTACTTGTGTACTGTGGGATTGGGGTTATGGCGATAAACTTCCCGAACAGCCATTTCAGTATGCCGCTTTGGTGCTGACTCGTGTTATTTCAAAACCAAAAAAAGGATTGATAACAATTGATATGGGGCATAAAGCGGTAGCTGCAGAAAACCCGATTGATAAACGCACTCGGTTTTTGAATTTAGAAAATTATGAGTTTCTCAGCCAAAGCGAAGAACATGGAGTTTTAGCTGTCGAGGACTGGGATTCAATAAAAGTGGGCGATGTTTTGTATGGCGTTCCGTACCATGTTTGTCCAACTGTAAATCTATATGACGAGGCTTATATAGTTGAAAATAAGTATGTTACAGAGGCTTGGCAAGTATTAGGAAGAAAGAGAAAAATTAGTGTTTAATTGGAGTTTTAATCAAAAAACGAATGTCGAAATTTTTCTTATCATTGCAATTTGCCGTTTCACTAAAAAAATAAAAAAGAATTTGGAAAAGAAAAGTATTCGTTTAATATTTACGAAAAAATTCGTCTATTCTATTAACCCAAAATCAACCAAAAAAATGAGTAAATTTGCAGAGGCAGTCGAACTGTATGTAGCACAATCAAACGAACTTGGCTTAGGTCTGAGCGAAGAACTTATCACTACTGTAGCAAAAGGTCTTGGACCTTCAATCTATAATGCAGATTCTTCAAAAGTATCTGGTTCTGACCCAGATGAATTAAATCGCGTGAAAACAAACTATTTGATTAACAAATTAGGCTTATCTGACGGACCAGAACTTGATGCTGCAATAGCTGAGGTAATGGAAAAAATGGGTACTTCTAACCGTAATAAATACCGTGCAAATGTATATGCACTACTTTGCAAGAAATTCGGAAAAGAAAGCATCTATGCTTAATTTTCAAAGATATTTTGAAAAGGCGACGCAGGAAACTGTGTCGCCTTTTTGTTTTAGACGAAAATCATACTCAAAATCCCTATCAACATAATGAGTTTACATACACGACTTAGAAAAGTAAAATCACGTCTTTTATCTGCCCAATAAAGTTTATAAACAAACCATGTAAAAGGAATAAGTCCGAAACAAAAAATAGAGATAAGATATTGATTATCAAGTATATATGCCATCGAGATTAAAATAATGACAAACAAAACGATAAAAATATAAAGTAAGATTTTTGTTCGTCTGAATCCCCAAATAATGGGTAGTGTTCGGCAGCCATAGCGAGCATCACCACGAATATCTTCCATGTCTTTGATGATTTCCCGGATCAATGAGATAGAAAAAGCGAAAAGAGCATAAACGTTGACTAAAAGCGTGTTTTTTTGATAATAAACCGACAAAATTATCAACGAAAAAGCAGTAAGAAAGGCAACTAAAAAATTTCCAATAAAAGCTTTTTTTTTGAACCTTTCGGAATAAAACCAAAGCGTAGAAATGGCTAAAATATTTATTAAAAAGACTTTTAATCCTAATAAAAAACCAATAAAAAGACCCGTAAAGTTAAGAATTTGATGAATAAACATCGCCCAGCGACGTTTAATATATTTGCCAATAATTACTTCTCGTGGTTTATTAATCAAATCAATTTTTACATCGAAATAATCATTAATAATATAGCCCGCCGAAGCAATGCTAATCGTGCCAAAAACAAGCATAAATTGCTTATAATCAAGCAAATAACTTAGCCAGTTTTCTTTTGGTCCAATCAAAAAAATCCTGGCCATGTATTGATTTAATAGCACAATCAGAATGTTCCGAGAGCGTATCAATCGGAAAAAAGCATTGATATTTTCTAAACCTTGAGAAGTTGTCATTATTTCAAAGATACTAAAAAAAAATTGATGGGCGATGTCCAACTGGCAATAGTTTTTTTATTGTAACCTCCTAATTAGAATATTACAATTCCTCAGTTTGACTTTATTCTTAATTTTTTCTTTTTTAAGTATTTGATTATCAGACACTTATGTAATTTATCGAAAATTAATTCTAACCCATCGGGCACTTTACAAATCCTTAATTTAAAAATTTGGGATTTTTTTTGAAAAATTTTGTTGTACTAAATAGGGATAGATAGTCAAGTCCAAAATCTATTTTAAAAAACTATCAATAAGGCTCAATAAAGCATTTATGAAAATTGGAATTGTATGTTATCCTACCTTTGGAGGTAGTGGCGTGGTGGCTACCGAACTCGGTAAAGCTCTCGCAAAAAACGGTCACCAAATACACTTTATCACTTACACGCAACCTGCACGTTTAGATTTTTTCAATGAAAATATATTTTATCACGAGGTAAATATTGCCAGTTACCCTTTATTTCAATATCCACCCTATGAGTCGGCTTTGGCTGGCAAAATGGTTGATGTAGTTAAATACGAAAAATTGGATATTCTGCACGTACATTATGCTATTCCGCACGCAACTTCGGCATTTTTGGCAAAGCAAATTCTCAAATGTCACGGAATTAATATCCCAGTTATCACGACTTTGCATGGTACTGATATAACTATTGTTGGTAAAGATGCATCGCTTGCACCTGTTGTTACTTTCAGTATTAACGAATCGGATGGAGTAACCACCGTTTCGGAAGATTTGCGAAAAGATACTTATGAAGCTTTTGATATCAAAAAGGAAATAGAAGTGATTCCAAATTTTGTTGATTTGGAGCGTTTCAAAAAACAAAGAAAAGATCATTTCAAACGCATCATTTGCCCTAATGACGAAAAACTTTTGGTGCACACTTCAAATTTCCGTAAAGTAAAACGTATTGAAGATATTATTCAAATATTTGCCAAGTTAAAGACGCAAATACCAAGTAAATTGCTATTGGTTGGAGATGGGCCTGAGCGTGGACCAATGGAACAACTTAGCCGTGATTTGAATTTAGGAGAAGATGTGCGTTTTGTTGGCAAACTTGATGCGATTGAGGAGGTTTTGTCGGTAGCTGATCTGTTTTTAATGCCTTCCGAAAAAGAGAGTTTTGGTTTGGCAGCTTTAGAGGCAATGGCCTGCGAAGTGCCTGTAATTTCGTCAAATACTGGTGGTTTGCCAGAATTGAATATTCAAGGAGTAACAGGGTTTTTGAGCAATGTAGGCGATGTAGATGAAATGGTAAAGAATGCGATGTATATTTTGCAAGACGAAAATTTGCCTATTTTCAAGGAAAATGCCTTAGCTCGTGCCAAAGAATTTGATATTACTAATATCGTACCGATGTACGAAAGATATTATGAGAAAGTTTTGAGAGGGGAGGGGTGATATATAATGGAATAAAAAGCAAAAAACGTGCTAAATCATCTCAAAGACGTAATAGAAACAAAATAGGGGTTCAAAATTTTGAACCCCTATTTTGTTTCTAAACAATAATTATTTTTACAAATTGGCAACTGTACGCTCCACAAATTTTGTCAATTCTGCTCCAGACAACATTCCTTGAGCCAATAATCCTAAATCATATAGTTGTTTTGTAAGAGCTTTTTGTGCTGCTACATCTTCAGTTTTCAATAATTTACTTATCAAGTTATGATTTGCATTGACAACTACGTTATTGCCCATCGGCATCATTCCAAACATATCACCTTGACCGCTCACACGCTGCATATCTTTCCAACGACGCATAAATTCGGGTTGTACAATACTCACAGGCGTTTCATCGGGTGATAGTGATTCGATTTGAATCGTATTATTCCCAGCTACTTCTTTGAACAAATCTTCAACTTGTTTTTTCTCATCTTCGCTCAATACACTTTCCAAATTTAGACCTTTATCAATCAATTTATCAATACTGTCCGAATCTACTCTTTTGAAAGTAGTTTTCTCTAATTTCGACTCCAAAGCATTGATAAAGTGAGCATCTAATGGTGAATCAAGCACCAAAACATCATACTCACGTTTTTTGGCGGAAGCAATAAACGCATCTTGCTGATTTGCGTCATTGGCATATAAAAATGTAACCTGCTCTTCTTTATTTGTCTGATTTACTTGTACTTTTTCACGGTATTCGTCAATTGTAAAGTGCTGACCATCAACGTTTTTAAGTAAAATAAATTCTTTTGCACGGTCGTAAAACTTTTCATCCGATACGATTCCGTATTTTACGAATACGCCTACACTTTCCCATTTTTCTTCAAAACCTTTGCGGTCGGTGCGGAAAAGCTCTTGTAATTTATCGGCAACTTTTTTAGTAATGTGCGAATTGATTTTCTTTACATTGCCATCGGCTTGCAAATAACTACGAGAAACATTCAGCGGAATATCTGGCGAATCAATCACGCCATGAAGCATTTGCAAGAACTCTGGAACTACATCTTTTACATCGTCGGTAATGAAAACCTGACGGCTGTATAATTGTACTTTATCACGATTGAGTTGGAAGTCTTTCTTAATTTTCGGGAAGTATAAAACCCCCGTTAAGTTGAATGGATAATCAACATTAAGGTGAATCCAGAAAAGTGGATCTTCACCAAATGGATACAATTCTTTGTAGAATGCTTTATAATCTTCATCTGTTAATTCAGAAGGAGATTTTGTCCAAATTGGAGTTGGATTATTAATTACTTTCCCATCAAATTCTATCTCAATTGGCAAAAATTTAGCATATTTCTCTAAAATTCCACTGATTCTAAAATTATCCAAGAATTCTTCTGAATCAGTTCCAATATGCAAAATTATGTCAGTTCCACGCTCTGTTTTTTCTACTTCCGTAATTTCAAACTCAGTGCTACCATCGCAAATCCAACGAGCAGCGGTTTCATCACGAAACGATTTGGTGATGATTTCTACATTTTCAGCAACCATAAACGCCGAGTAAAAACCTAAACCAAACTGTCCAATTATTTGATTGGTATCGGGTGTGTCTTTGTATTTTTCTAAGAATTCTTTTGCTCCCGAAAATGCAATTTGATTGATGTATTTTTTGATGTCATCGGCATTCATACCAATTCCTTTGTCAGAAATGGTGATAGTTTTTGCCTCTTTATCAACCGAAACTTTGATTGTTAAGTCGCCCATTTCTCCATCAAATTCACCCATCGAAGTCAATTTTTTTAACTTTTGGGTGGCATCAACCGCATTTGAAACCAACTCACGCAAGAAGATTTCGTGGTCGGAATAAAGAAATTTTTTGATGATTGGAAAAATATTTTCCGTGTTAATCGAAATTGTACCTTTTTCAGCTACCATAATTTATTGACATTTTTACATGAATACAAATCTTTTGCTACTTTTAAAGCCAGCGAATTCTATTCCTCAAAGGCTGTTCCAAAGCTTAGAAAACTGACAGATTGGCAGTTGTTGAAAATTATTTTGTACAAAATCATACTAATAATGGCTAAAATGATGTTTATTCGGGGAGTAAATATTACAAAAATCTTAAAAAACTAACGTGAAAAAACTCCTAATCATCTGCACTTTTTTTGCTAATTGTACACAATCTTTTGCCCAAGCCGAATATCACACGCCTTTCAGATGGGATATTGGTATGCACTATGCTCGTCCGAGCAATTATGGTGTTGGTATAGGCATATTTACTGAACCTAAATATTTGATAACTGATAATTTGTCGGTTGGTGTAAGAGCGGAAGCAACGGTGCTTGGGCGATTGAAAACAAATGCTTCGCAAGATGCGGGCGGTTCACTAGGTTGGGTTACATCGTTTTTGGCTATATCGGATTATCATTTTGGAGAAACCAAGATTCGCCCGACGATTGGTATTGGGGCTGGACTTTTCCGCCCGACCGCAGCATCTTATAGTAAAGGAGATAAATATCCAGAATTGGCTCGTGGAAGTAAATTTGGCATTTCGCCAAGAATAGGATTAGACATTTGGCATTTCAGATTATCTGCCGACTACAATTTTATTTTCGGACAACGAAACCTCATTGACGGGCAAAGTATTGACCTCAACCAAAATCATTTGAGTATAAAACTAGGAATTTTCTTTGGCGGGGGAATAAGGGAGGAGTAGGAGGTTGGTGAACGGATATCAGTTACTCAACTTCCCGAAGGTTATAAAACTTTCGGGAAGTTTTTTTATGGATAAACTTGAATGTGTGCCATTTGGTAGTTGTCTTTGTGCATTTGGAAGTAACTCCACCCAAAGATTTGTCTCCATTGACTATTATTACGTTTCAAAATTCCTGATGATAGTATTTTTAAAGTAAAATATGAATTAGGTGAGTCTCATTTATCCGAAAGTTAATTATAATTTGTAGCAAATAGTAGCTTGGAGAGATTCAAACTTTACTTAATGATAAATAATTAGGCAAATATCTAAATATTATTGTTGTTTTCTTGCAAGATTCATTTTTGTTATTTAACATTGTGTCGTAGTTCAGTGAAACTACCAAATGTTCAAATAAACTTTACTAAAATGAACCCTCAGACAAGAGAATTACCTGCCGTAGGAATACCTACCACGCTCGATGATATTGTATTCGAGCATCGCAACAAAGCGTATGGAGCTTATGAGCTTCGTACTGGTTACACTGCCAACTTAAATCGAGCTTTTTGGATTGGTATTGGTTGTTTTATGCTCATACTCCTGACGAATTTTATTTTTGCGAGACAAAAAGACAAAAATTTGGCTGAAACTGGAATTATTATTGACCTTCAAAAAATTCCAGATGAAAAAGTGCCTGAAATTGAAAAGCCAAAAGAAATAGAACCACCAAAAGAGGTAGAACAAGTGAAAACCATTGCCTATTTAGTGCCAGAAGTAGTTGAAGAAACTCAAAATGAAACACCTCCACCTACGCAAGATGCTATTGAAGTAGCTGTGATTAGTGATAAAACTCAAGAAGGACGCGTGTCAGAAAGTATTTCAGAAAGCCCACCTGTTGAAGTTCCAAGTGCAGCAGTTAAAGCGGTAGAAATAGTAGAAAATAACCTGCCTTTTACAAGTGTTGAAGAAAATCCCTCTTTTATGGGTGGAGTTAAAGAGATGTATAAATTCTTGGCACAAAATCTCAAATATCCATCTGCTGCCCAGCGAGCAAATATCCAAGGAAAGGTATTTTTAAAGTTTATTGTAGAAAAAGATGGCAGTATTACAGGAGTAGAAACAATGAAAGGTATTGGATTTGGCTGTGATGAAGAAGCTGCTCGTGTAGTAAAATTGATGCCAAAATGGATAGCAGGTCGACAAAATGGAAGGAATGTAAGAGTTGTATTCACTATTCCTGTTTTTTTCAAATTGGACGATTAGATATTTGTATAATTATTGTCAATAGGTTTTATATAGACAGTATATAAAACCTATTGATTCTTTTAACCAACTCGAACTTATGGCACTAAAATTACTTTTAAAGAAATTTATCACTTGCTTCATTGCTGGACTAAGCTTTGCCGCTTTATTATTAGTTTTTGGAAATAGTGGAAATATTCCGTGGTTTCCTCCCGCAATTGTTTTTTCATTGGTGGGTATTTCGTTATTAATCGCATTGATTTTTCCTTTTATTTGGCAGTTTTTAGAGAATAAACAAAAAATAAATTCAGATAAAATCTATGGGCTTATTTATACTTTCATTCGATTTGTAATAGCTTTCAATTTAATGAGTTTTGGCTGGAAAAAGGTTTTTGGACTTCAATTTGTTGTACCAAATGAAATTGCAAGCAAACCAATGAACCAACAATCAGGTGAATGGCTTACATGGTATTATTTCGGTTATTCTCTTACTTTGGGACTTATCACTGCTGCCATTCAAATTGTTGGTTCGTATTTATTATTGTTTCGAAAAACTATGCTCTTGGCGGCAATTATACTTTTTTCATTCATGCTCAATCTGACTTTAATCAATGTTTTTTATCAGATGAACGCTGGAGCTTTGTTGCAATCTATTATTATTACTATCAGTATTTTGTTTCTAATCTTGCTTGAATATGACCGACTTATTGCGTTTTTCTTGAAAACAAAATCTAATTTACCGTCAATTTCCTTAATAAATATTTTCACTAAAAACATCATTCGATTTTTATTACAGGGTTTGTTCATAAAAAAAAGATAGGGATTCAAAAAGCTGATATATTTGTTTTAGGAACTAAACATCAATTTATGAATCCCCCCAAAACAAACTT
>NZ_JAYWCU010000021.1:0-35835 GCF_043780375.1 Emticicia sp.
TATTGGTTTGGTTGAAACCCTCGAGGATTTTGGTACGCAAGGCTCAAAACCTACACATCCCGAATTGCTTGATTATTTGAGCCTAAAGTTTCGAGATGATTACAAATGGCAGCCTAAAGCCATCATCAAGTATATTGTGATGTCGGCAACTTATCAGCAATCTTCTATCAGTAGCGAAAGTTTGACTGAAAAAGACCCGCAAAACCGTTATTTTGCTCATGGCCCTCGTGTCAGAATGACTGCCGAAATGGTAAGAGACCAAACATTGGCAATTAGTGGACTGTTGAGTAAAAAAATGTACGGAAAACCAGTCATGCCTTACCAACCTGATGGTGTTTGGCAAGCGGTAAATAGTAATTTGAATTATAAACAAAGTGAAGGAGAAGACCAATATCGCCGAGCAATTTATTCTTTTGCACGTCGCACTGGGCCTTATCCACAGCAAGTAACTTTCGATGCTCCAAGTAGAGAAATTTGTACGCAGCGACGCATTCGCACCAATACACCTTTGCAGGCTTTGCAATTGCTCAACGACCCTGTTTTTATTGAAGCATCCAAAAATTTAGCTATTCTAATGAAAAAAAATGCTAAAACTGCCGAAGAACAAATAAAATGGGGCTATCAGCAAATTTTTATTCACGAAATTTCCAATAAAAATTTAGCTTCTTTGGTGCGATTGTATGAAGTTTCAATGCAAAAGTTTAAGGCAAAGCCTGTCAATGCCAAAGAGTTTTTGAAAGGAGGCAAACCAGATTTAGAAGCTGCCGCTTTGACTGTTGTTGCCAATACGATGATAAATTTAGATGAGTTTGTAACGAAAGAGTAGGGGAGTAAAGCTCTCAAAGAGAAGATTTAGTTTAGATAAATTAGGAATGTTTTTTACACAAATAAAAAATGAATAACATTTTTCAAGAAGCAAGCGACGCACATTTGCATGATATGAAACGTCGGCATTTTCTAAAACAATGCTCAACGGGCTTGGGCATGATGGCTTTGGGTTCGCTCACGGGTTGCTTTGGCAATAAAGCCAATCCATTGACAGGCAATCCTTTAATGCCAAAATTGCCTCATTTTGCTTCAAAAGCCAAGAGTGTCATTTATTTGCACATGGCTGGTTCGCCCTCGCAATTGGAAATGTTTGACTATAAGCCCGAACTCGAAAAATGGAATGGCAAAGAATGTCCGCAAGAATATTTAGAAGGGAAAACTTTTGCGTTCATTCGTGGCGTTCCTAAAATGCTTGGCCCTCAAGGGAAATTCAAGCAAAATGGACAATCGGCAGCATGGATTTCTGACTATTTGCCATTTTTTCAGAACATGGCAGACGAGGTTACCTTCCTAAAAGCCATGCACACCGACCAGTTTAATCATGCTCCAGCACAGCTACTGATGCAAACGGGCAGTCCACGTTTGGGAAGACCAGGCATGGGAGCTTGGGCAACTTATGGTTTGGGTTCAGAAAATCAAAATTTGCCGGGGTATATTGTTTTGACCTCTGGTGGTAAATACCCCGAAGGAGGAAAAAGTATTTGGGGAAGTGGGTTTTTACCTTCAGTTTATCAAGGTGTGCAATGTCGCTCAAATGGCGAACCTGTACTTTATGTCAATAATCCGCAAGGAATTAGTCGAGATTTACGCCGTGAAGCCATCAATACCATCAACGAAATCAATCAAAGGCAATACGATGAGTTTCAAGACCCCGAAATTCTGACTCGAATTTCGCAGTATGAACTGGCATTTAATATGCAAATGACCGTTCCCGAAACAATGGATATGTCGAAAGAACCAGCTTATATTCATCAACTTTATGGCACAACTCCTGGGCAAGCATCTTTTGCTAATAATTGCCTTTTAGCAAGAAAATTAGTCGAAGATGGCGTAAGATTTGTGCAATTATATGACTGGGGTTGGGATATGCACGGTTCAAATAAAACAGAATCTATCGAAGGGGCTTTGTGGGATAAATGCCGACAAACCGACCAAGCTATGTCGGGTTTATTATTAGATTTAAAACAAAGAGGTTTGCTCGAAGAAACCTTGGTTGTTTGGGGAGGAGAATTTGGACGAACACCCATGCAAGAAAACCGTGATAACAAACCTGCCCCTTTCCTCGGACGAGACCACCACGTAGAGGCTTACACGATGTGGATGGCTGGCGGAGGCATCAAAAAAGGATTTACTCACGGCGAAACTGACGAAATCGGGTATTATGGAATCAAAGGAAAAACACACGTACACGACCTGCAAGCTACGATTTTGAACCAATTAGGTCTTGACCATGAGAAATTGACCTACCAGTTTCAAGGTCGTCCATTTAGGCTAACCGATGTGGCTGGAAAGGTAATTAAGGAGGTGATTGCATAGAAATATTCGCTCATTGGCTCATTATTTTCCCCTATATTTGCAAGAATTCTTTTGCATTGAAAATTCTATTTCCTGAAAATGAAAAAACTACTCGCATTAATTACCTTTTCTTGCTCAATTCTAATTTCAACAGCCCAAAAATGGGAACATATTTCGAGCGAAGATAGTGCAATTCCACTTTCTTGGAAAACTACTCAACAAACTGCTTCTTTAATTTTAGATATCGACAATGATGGCATTGATGAATTTGTGATGTGCGGTCGAGGGCAAACCCCATCTATTATTTATTTCAAATTCGACCGTGCAATCGGTTGGCGAGAATTTGTTGTAGAGAAAGAACTTCTGCCCATTGACGCAGGAGGAACTTTTTATGATATTGATAATGATGGAGATAAAGATTTAATTTTTGGTGGAGATAGTCAAAGTAATAAAATTTGGTGGTGGGAAAACCCAGTTCCATTTTTCAATCCAAATGTGCCTTGGGCAAGACATGATATTAAAAATGAAGGAGAAACAAATAATCATGAACTTGTTTTTGGTGATTTCAAGCAAATTGGGAAAGCTCAATTAGCTTTTTGGAATAATGGAGCAAACACACTTTTTATTTCTAATATTCCAGAGGATACAAAGAAAGGAAAATGGATTTTTGAGCCAATTTTTTCGCCAGAAGGAAATATCAAAAATATGGAAGGTTGTACCGCAGCCGACGTGGATGGAGATGGAAATAAAGATTTAGTAGCAGGAAATTATTGGTTTAAATATGTTGATGGAAAATTTAAAGCAACCAAAGTAGGAAAGGATGCAGGAAGAGTAGTTGCGGCAAAATTTAGAGCGGGAAAGAAAATGCAACTCTTATATACTTCGGATAATAAAAATGGTCGCTTGATGCTCTATGAATGTACTGGAAGTGCTGAAGCTTCGGAGAATTGGAAAGCTAAAGACTTGATAGGTAGAGATTTAATTCATGCTCAAACACTCGAAGTAAACGACATAAATGATGATGGAAACTTGGATATTTTTTGTGCAGAAATGGTAAAGTGGAATGAGAAAGAACCAAAAGATGATAATCCAAATGCCGAAGCATTTATACTTTATGGCGATGGAAAAGGTGGATTTACGAAAACAACTTTCCAAAAAGGAATTGATTTTCACGAAGGACGAGTTGCCGACATTGATGGCGACGGTGATTTGGATATTATCTCAAAATCATATAATTGGCACGCACCGCATCTCGAAATGTGGTTGCAAAATGGCACAGGCGAACGCCAACCAAATATCAGTAAAGTATTAAGCGACCGTATCGGACTTGAGTTGTATAGCCTACGAGATTATTTTAAAACAGATGTGCAAGGAACGCTTGCCTACGTTAAAAGTTTAGGAATAACAGAAGTAGAAGTAGCAGGAACTTATGGCATGAAAACTGAAGATTTCAAAATAGAATTAGACAAAGCAGGGCTAAAACCGTATAGTACACTTTTGGATTTTAACCTTTTTCGAGATAGCCTTGATAAAGTTGTTGCTACTTGTAAGGCTTTGGGTATCAAATATGCTGGTACAGCATGGATTCCGCACGTAGGCAATAAATTTGAGCGTGAAGATGCCGACAAAGCCATCAAAGTTTTCAATAAAGCAGGTGAAACTTTGGCAAAATCAGGTATTCATTTTTATTATCATTGTCATGGTTTTGAGTTTAAACCAAGCGAAGAAGGTACGCTTTTCGACTATATGGTTCAGAAAACCAATGCCGAAAATGTCAGTTATGAGTGTGATGTGTATTGGGCATTTCATGGCGGACAAGACCCTGCTTTATTGCTGAAAAAACATAAAGGTCGTTTCGTAGCTTTGCACATCAAAGATATGAAAATTGGTCAAGAAACGGGTGAATTGACTGGTGGAACACCATTAACTTCTGATGTTGCGGTAGGGACTGGGCAATTAGATTTCAAAAAAATATTACGAGCTGCTATGCAAACAGGTGTGAAATTTTATTATATTGAAGATGAAAATGTTGATGTAAAACAACATTTGCCAATTTCATTACGACATTTGAGAAGCTTAAAATGACCTATATTTTTCATCTCCCTATCAGAGTCGTTGCCGAAGACATTGACGAGCTAAATCATGTGAATAATATCATTTATTTGCGTTATGTGCAAGATGCTGCGATTGGACATTGGAAAACTGTACCACAAGAAATTGCTTCGCAGATAATTTGGGTAGCACGCAGACACGAAATAGATTATCTAAAACCCGCTTTTCTGGGCGAAGATTTGGTCGTAAAAACTTGGGTCGATAGTTTCGTAGGTGTAAAAAGCGAGCGTCATTGTGAAATCATGCGAGGAAATGAAATTTTAGCTCGTTCTGTTACGCATTGGATTGCACTTGATGCACAAACTTTTCGCCCCAAACGCATTACCGAAGAAATCGTCAATCAATTTTTTCCTGAATCAAAATAAAAGATTCTTCAAATATTAGCCAAAAGTCTAACAAAATAGCTCTAATTTTGCCAAAATGACTTGAAAAGCAAGCCTATGAATACAACATTGACGTTTAGATTGGCAACAAAAGACGACCTTTTCGATATTGTTCTTATGCTTTTGGATGACACGCTTGGAGCTTCGAGAGAAAAAATAGAAAAAACGCTTCCCGAAAGCTATTTTAAAGCCTTTGAAAAGATAGCATCTGATCCCAATCAAGAATTAACCGTCGTTGAAATGAATGGTGTCAAAGTAGCAACTTTTCAGCTAACATTTATACAATATTTGACATATCAGGGTGGACTAAGGGGACAGATTGAGGCGGTTCGCACAAATTCAAAATACCGAGGGCAAGGAATTGGTAAAAAAGTATTTGAATATGCAATCAATCGCTCGAAAGAAAAAGGATGTCATTTGGTACAACTTGCGACCGACAAAAAAAGACCAGATGCTATTCGATTTTATGAATCATTAGGTTTTGTGACATCGCATGAAGGGATGAAACTTAAATTAGATTATTGAAGTATAATATTAAATTATGTAGGAGTTAGATTGAGCTTTAAATAATAGGATGATTATTCACTCACTATATTATTCACTCATTCGCTCATTGAAACACTCTTAAAAGTATAATAATGGGACTTTTTGACTTTTTTAGCAAGGAAAAAAAAGAAACGCTTGACAAAGGCTTAGAAAAAACAAAAACCAACATTTTTGATAAAATCTCACGGGTAATTGTTGGAAAATCGAAGGTTGATGAGGAGGTTTTAGACGAATTAGAAGAAATTTTGATTAGTTCAGATGTTGGGGTTGAAACAACTGTAAAAATTATTCGTCGAATTGAGGCACGAGTGGAACGAGATAAATATACAAATGTTCAAGAATTAGACCAAATATTAAGAGAAGAAGTGGCAGAGTTATTATCAGAAAATAACTCACACGACATAAAAGCGAGTGGCATTCCGTATAGCTACGAAACAGAGCATTTACCAAAACCCTATGTGCTTTTGGTTGTTGGAGTAAATGGCGTTGGAAAAACTACCACAATTGGCAAATTAGCTCATCAATTTCATAAACGTGGTAAGAAAGTTGTATTAGGTGCAGCAGATACTTTTAGGGCGGCTGCCGTTGACCAACTCAAACTTTGGGGAGAAAGGGTAGGCGTGCCAGTAATCGAACACGGTATGAACACCGACCCTTCGGCTGTTGCCTTTGATACCGTAAAAAAGGGAATGGAAATGGGTGCAGATATAATCATTATTGATACTGCTGGGCGTTTGCATACGAAAGTAAATTTGATGAACGAATTGGGAAAAATTAAACGAGTAGTTCAGAAATTCCTACCCGAAGCTCCACACGAAGTAATGTTAGTTTTAGACGGAAGCACAGGGCAAAATGCAGTTATTCAAGCAAGAGAGTTTACGAAAGTAACAGAAATAAATTCTTTGACGATTACCAAATTAGACGGAACAGCTAAAGGTGGTGTAGTTATTGGTATCTCCGACGAATTCAAGATTCCTGTAAAATATATAGGTGTAGGCGAAAAAATGGATGATTTGCAGGTTTTTAACAAAATGGAATTTGTAGATTCATTATTTAAGAAGTAGTTTTTTTTTAATTGCGTTTTTTAGTCGAAATCATGTCATTGTAATTAAAAAAAGCCATTTTAGACAAAAAAAGACATGTGTTCTTGCATAAAAAACGAATATACCCTATATTTGTACTATTATTACTAAAGAAGAAAGATCCAATATTACATACAGAATATCCGTTTCCTACTTACGTATATTCTTGCTAAAATACCATTCCATCATCATCACTATACGTTGATTATGGAATGGTTTTTTATTATAAATAACTCATTATCAATAAGTTATGTACTTATTTAAAATTATTCTAAATTACGTTAATTTATAAAAAAAATTACAAAACCTGTTTGATGCAAAGCAATCGTGCCGTAGTTTTGCAGTCTGAAAAAGTAGGCGTACTACATTATATATATAAGTATGATTCGTAAATTTTATAAATCAGTTTTAGCAATTGCCTTTGTTGCAAGCATTTCTTTTAGCAACGCAATAGCACAAGACAAACCCGCCGAAGCTGCAGTAGCTACTACTCCAGCAGCAGCACCCGCAGTAGCCGATGGTGATGTAACCAAAGGTGAAGGCTTATTTAAAAACAACTGTGCTCAATGTCATGCTGTTACAGCTGATGTTATAGTAGGTCCAGGTTTGAAAGGTATTGAAGAACGCCGTGATTATGCTTGGTTGAAAAGTTGGATAAACAACCCAATGGGTGTAATAGGCAGCGGAGATAAATATGCCAATGAGCTTTATTTGAAGTATAATAAAACTCAAATGACAGCTTTTGCAAACTTCGGAGACCCAGAAGTAAAAGCAGTTTTGGCTTATATCAAATCGGCAAATGTTGTTGCGGCTCCAGTTGTAGGTGCAGCAGTGGCTTCTTCGGCATCAGCCGAAACAGGCGGTGGAAAATTTGTTAATACCATCTTGGTTGCTCTTTTAGTAATCATGGGTTTGGTTTTGGTAGCTTTATTAGGAATCTTGAAATTACTTAATAAATTATCAGGTGGAGAAACGGTTGCAACCGAAACTTCGTTTGTTCAAAATCTTCAAGCAAGCTTCAAAAATATTGCTTCTAATAAAACAGTTCGCTCGGCAATCGTTTGGGTGTTTATTTTATTAGCTTCAAAAGCAACTTTCGATGGTATGTATGGCATTGGTGTACATCAAGGTTATGCACCCAAGCAACCAATCAATTTCTCGCACAAGCTACATGCAGGCGAAATGAAAATCAATTGTGCTTATTGCCACACGGGTGTTTACAAAGGAAAACAATCAGGTATTCCTTCAGCAAACATTTGTATGAACTGCCACAATGCAATCAAGCGTGAGTC
Organism: Emticicia sp.; assembly: GCF_043780375.1. Classification (GTDB taxonomy): domain Bacteria; phylum Bacteroidota; class Bacteroidia; order Cytophagales; family Spirosomataceae; genus Emticicia. The sequence continues at coordinate 7,759 of NZ_JAYWCU010000021.1, forward strand.
GCCTGAAATTCAAAAGATTTATTCAGCCATCGAAAATAATAAGCCAATTGAGTGGGTACGTGTTCATAACTTACCAGATTTGGCGTATTTCAACCACGCACAACACACAAACGTTGGTGGTTTAGAATGTAAAAACTGTCACGGTGAAATCGAAAAGATGGAAGTTGTTCAACAACGTTCAACACTGACAATGGGTTGGTGTATTGATTGTCACCGTAAGTCAGAAGTGAATGGCAAAGACAATGGCTACTATACTAAATTGATGGAAGCCCACAGTTTAGTAAGCAAAGGTGCTATGAAAGTACAAGATAATGGTGGTTTAGAATGTGCTAAATGTCACTATTAAGAACTACTTTTATCAAGTAGTTTAGAAAAAGAACTTAATCGTATAAATATTAAAGAGTCCTCTCAAGGATTTATAGGGTACTATGGAGAATACTACTAAAAAGTATTGGAAAGGGGTTGAGGAGTTGAAAAACGACATTGGATTTGTAAAAAATGCCAATCGTGAATTTAATTTAGACGAAATTGAAAATGACGAGTCCGTTCAACGCCGTGATTTCTTAAAGGTATTGGGCTTTGGATTGGCAGCAGTTTCTTTGGCGGCTTGCGATGCTCCAGTTCGTAAAGCAATTCCATATCTTAATAAACCTGAAAGTGTTGAGCCAGGCATTCCTAACTGGTATGCTTCAACATACGCAGAAGGTGGCGATTATTGCAGTATTTTAGTAAAAACCCGTGAAGGTCGCCCGATTAAGATTGAAGGTAATAAATTATCAAGTATTACTAAAGGTGGCGTAAGTGCAAGAGTTCACGCGTCTGTTTTGAGCCTTTATGACAACGAAAAGCTGAAAGCTCCTCAAAAAGGAAGTGCAGATATTAAGTGGGAAGACCTTGACAAAGAAGTAATTGCAGGATTAGCCAAAGGTGGTAATATTCGCATTGTTTCAAATTCAATTCTTTCTCCAACTACAAAAAAAGTAATTGCAGATTTTTCTTCAAAATATCCAACTGCCAAATTAGTAACTTATGATGCAAACTCTGCATCAGGTTTAATTCAAGCAAATGCCGAATCTTTCGGTCAAGCAGTAGTTCCTTCATACGATTTTAGTAAAGCAAGTGTAATCGTAGGTATTAATGCCGATTTCTTAGGTACTTGGATTTCTCCTGTAACTTTCTCAAAACAATGGGCAGAAACTCGTAAACTAAGTAGTGGGAAAAATGGCAAACGTGTAATGTCACGTCATTACCAATATGAAACTGGAATGACAATCACTGGTGCATCTGCCGATTATCGTGGCATGATGAAACCTTCGCAAGAAGGAGCAGTGGTAGCCGCATTATACAATAAAGTTGCAGCAGCATTGGGTGGAAAAGCAATTGCAGCTTCTGCAGTTGAAACTCAAAATATAGATAAATGTGCCAAAGACCTTGTAGCAGCAAAAGGAGCAGCTTTAGTTGTATCGGGCTCTAACGACCCAGCAATTCAAACTATCGTTAATGCCTTAAATAGTTTACTTGGAAGTTATGGCTCAACAATAGATTTAGGTACTCCTGTAAATTACCGTCAAGGTAATGATGCTGAAATGACAGCATTTATCAATGAAGCAAAAGCAGGACAAGTGAGCTCAGCTATTTTCTTGTCAAATCCAGTTTATGACCACGCAAGAGGTGCTGAATTAGGAGAAGCTTTGAGTAAAGTAGCATTGTCGGTTTCATTTGCCGACCGTGCAGACGAAACAGCTTCAAAATGTAAATATATTGCTCCAGCTCCTCATTATTTAGAGTCTTGGAACGACGCAGAGCCAAAGAAAGGTTTCTACTCTTTGACTCAACCAACTATCTCATTGATTTTCAATACTCGTCAAGCACAATCAAGCCTTTTGACTTGGACTGGTGCAAACAGCGATTATCAAGCATATTTGAAGTCGAACTGGACGAAAAATATCCTTAGCGGAAAATCGTGGGTACAAGCATTGCACGATGGTGTTTACGAACCAAACGAAAATGCAGTAGCTTCGGGTGCTTCTTTCAATGGTAATTTAGAAAGTGCAGCAGCTTCTATTGCAAAAGTAAAAGGTTCGGGAATCGAAGTTGGCATTTATGAATCAGTTGCTATCGGAACTGGCATACAAGCAAACAACCCCTGGTTACAAGAATTACCAGACCCAATCTCAAAAGTTACTTGGGAAAATGTGATTGCTGTTTCACAAAAAACAGCTACTGAATTAGGAATTGCACAAGGTGATATTGTAAATGTAACCGTAGGAGGTAAAAAGTTAGTAGGTTTAGGCAAAGACATGGAGGGTGGTGTGCCTGTTTTGATTCAACCAGGTCAAGCGATCGGTACAATTTCAATAGCTTTGGGTTATGGTCGTACTGCGGCAGGAAAATCTGGTGCTGTTGGTGGAAATGTTTACCCTTGGGTTTCTAATGGTCAATTTTGGGCAAATGATGCTAAAATAGAAAAAATAAAAGATAATTATACCTTAGCTCAAACACAAACACATAGCACTATCATGGGTCGTACGGCAGTCGTACAAGAATCTGTTTTGGGTGAATATGTGGATAATGTAAAAGCAGGACGTTTTGAGCCAAAAATCGAAACATCAGAAGGCGAGAAAAGCCCTTACCAAATCACCCTTTGGAACGGGCACGAAAAGAAAAACCACAGTTGGGGAATGATTATTGACCTCAATAGCTGTACAGGTTGTGGTTCGTGTTTAGTAAGTTGTCAAGCAGAAAATAACGTTTCAGTAGTAGGAAAAGCCGAAGTTGCTCGTGCAAGAGAAATGCACTGGATTCGCATTGACCGTTATTATAGCTCTGAAATGGAGCATGACGAAGCACTAGAAAAATTAGGGCCAATCTCAGGTTTCAAAGCATTAGAAATTGCTGCTGAAAATCCAGAAGTTGTATTCCAACCAATGATGTGTCAGCACTGTTCAAATGCTCCATGCGAAACAGTTTGCCCAGTTTTAGCTACTACTCATAGCTCGGAAGGATTAAATCAAATGACTTATAACCGTTGTATCGGTACTCGTTATTGTGCCAACAACTGTCCATATAAAGTGCGTCGTTTCAACTGGTTCAAGTATTTTGAAAACGACAATTTTGATTTTCACATGAATAACGACTTAGGTCGTATGGTGTTAAATCCAGACGTAACCGTTCGTTCACGTGGCGTAATCGAAAAATGTTCAATGTGTGTGCAACGTATTCAAGCTGGTAAATTGACTGCCAAAAAAGAACGTCGCCGTCCAGTAGATGGAGAAATCGTAACAGCTTGTTCGCAATCTTGTCCTACCAATGCAATCACTTTTGGAGATATGCTTGATTCAGAATCAGCTATCTCAAAAATGTTAGAAGAAGAAAAAGAAGGACGTGCATTTAATGTCTTAGAAGAAATTAACGTAAGACCACAGTTGAGTTATTTGACCAAGATTCGTAACAAAGATGGTGTTGTAAAAAAAGTTGAAGCAAAAGTAGAACACAAAGAGCATTCATAATTCTGAAAGTAGTTTGGTGTAATGCCATAAATTATAGATTATAATAAATATAAAAAACTATGCACGTAGTTTCACCAATAAGAGAAACGTTAGTAATGGGAGGCAAAACCTACCATGACGTAACAGAAGACATTTGCAGACATGTTGAAAGTAAACCGACTAGAGAGTGGAAAATCGTGTTTGGAATATCGGTGCTTGTACTACTTTATGGTACAGCTTGGGTATTTTGGACATGGTGGGAAGGTCTGGGCGTATGGGGTTTGAATAAAACTGTAGGCTGGGCATGGGATATCACTAACTTCGTATGGTGGGTTGGTATTGGTCATGCAGGTACACTTATTTCTGCCGTTTTGTTGTTATTCCGTCAAAAATGGAGAACATCAATCAACCGTGCAGCAGAAGCAATGACAATTTTCGCCGTAATTTGTGCCGCTTCATTCATCGTGATGCACATGGGTCGCCCGTGGTTAGCTTATTTTGCTTTGCCATTACCAAATACTTTTGGCTCTTTGTGGGTAAATTTTAACTCACCATTAGTATGGGACGTTTTTGCAATCTCGACTTATTTCTCAGTATCATGTTTATTCTGGTACATTGGTCTAATTCCTGACTTAGCAACTATCCGTGATCGTGCAACTGGTATGCGTAAGAAAGTTTATGGAGCATTGGCTCTTGGCTGGACAGGTGGAGCTAAAGCTTGGGCAAGATATGAGGACGTTTCATTGATTTTGGCAGGACTTTCTACCCCACTTGTACTTTCTGTACACACAATTGTATCTTTTGACTTTGCTACTTCGGTAATTCCAGGTTGGCACACGACAATTTTCCCCCCATATTTTGTAGCGGGTGCTATTTTCTCTGGTTTTGCAATGGTTCAAAACTTGATGTTAGTTACAAGAGTTGTTTATAAATTAGAAGATTACGTAACACTTGAGCATATTTCGTTGATGAATAAAATCATCACACTAACGGGTTCGGTGGTTGGTATCGCTTATATTACAGAGTTTTTCATGGCGGCATATTCAGGAGTTGAATATGAGCAGTATGCCTTCATCAACCGTATGGCTGGTCCTCTTTGGTGGTCTTATGCAGCAATGATGACTTGTAACGTACTTTCTCCACAATTATTTTGGTTCAAGAAAATTCGTGAAAACATTCTTGTATCATTCGTAATGGCCGTAATTGTGAATATTGGTATGTGGTTTGAGCGTTTTGTAATCATCGTAACATCACTTCACCGTGATTATTTACCATCGAGTTGGGCATATTTTACGCCACGTTTGGGCGATATTTCGGATTATATTTTCTCATTTGGATTTTTCTTTACCGCTTTCTTCTTGTTTTCTAAATTCTTGCCTGTAATAAATATGGCAGAAGTAAAATCGGTATTAAAATCATCTTCTGAAAAATATCCAGAAAAGAAAAAAGTAACAGCATAATTAAGGATTTTTATAACCATTATTTAGAAATGGCAGATAGCAAATATTTAGTAGGTGTTTTTGACGATAGTGATGAAATACTTCATGCTGTTGAAGACGTAAGACATCAAGGTGTCAAAATTCATGAAGTTTATACCCCTTTTGCTATTCATGGAATGGATAAGGCATTAGGATATAGCTATCCAAGAATGGGAGTTTCAGCCTTTTTGTTTGGTATAACAGGTACTTGTTGTGCATTATTACTTACATTTTGGACAATGGGTGTTGACTGGCCTATCAATGTTGGGGGCAAAAACTTTTTTCCATTTCCAACTAACGTGCCAATTGTTTTTGAATTAACAGTTCTTTTAGCATCATTTGGTATGGCATTTACTTTCTTTTTTATGGAAGGAATGGGACCAACTGCAAAACCAATTATTTTTGATGTAAGAAGTACAGACGATAAGTTTATTATGGCTATTGATTTGGCAAATAATAAACTTTCAGAAAGCGATATTTCAAAAATATTGAAAGGCTCAGGTGCTTTGGAAGTAAATGTAAAAGAAGTATAAATAACAGTTTTTTAACGAACTGTACAAGATAAAAAATCAAATAAAACATGGAAGATTGCCGAGGTAAATCATCAAAGATTTGCTTTATCATTCGACACTAATTTGTTTTCAAATGAAGTTTTCATTCAAAAATATCACATTTGTAGTAGCAGCAGCAACATTTTCGTTAGCTGCATTAACTTCTTGTGGTGATAATAATAGCACAGGTTGGGAGTTCGCTCCAAATATGTATAATTCTCGTGCTTATGAGCCATTGACTCAGTGGCGAGCAAATACCATCAATTCAGATGGTAAAGATATGCGTTCACCAGTAGCTGGTACAGTTTCACGTGCCAACTATCATACTTCGTTTTTGCAAGATGATAGCACAACTATCAACGATTTGATGGAATACAACTTGCCAAAAGATAGTATTGCAGTAGCTGAAGTTACTTTGAAAAATCCAATTCCATGGTCAGATAAAGTGGAGGAAGAAGGTAAAGTGCTTTACGAAAGAAACTGTCAGCATTGTCATGGAGAAAAAGGTGCTGGCGATGGTGAGGTAGGTAAGGTTTATAAAGGCGTGCCAAACTATGCTTCTGATGCGTATAAAAATATGAATGATGGTCATGTTTTCCATGTGATTACTTTCGGAAAGGGTCGTATGTGGTCGCACGCATCACAAGTAAACCCAGAAGAACGTTGGAAAATTGTTCACTATGTACATAGATTGCAATTAGGAAACTAAGGAAGTCGAAATGTCCTTAAAAAAGAGATTTGGAAATAATTAAAACCTCATCTTCAACTTTTCTCCACAAGTGAAAAGAGTTCAAGTCCTCCGCAGCGGCGTATCATTGCTGTTCAGTGGATTTAGGTGAGATTCAACAAGATATTTTATTATTAACTCCCCTTCAATCGGGGGTTCAAATTCAAAAAAAATGGCTCATAATACTCACGAAATTCCTTCAACAGAAGAAAGATTTGAGTTTACATCTGAAACTAAACGTAAACTACTAATTGCGTCCTTAATAGGAGTTGCAATGGTTGCAATAGGTGCGTTTCTATTGTCAAAAGGTTGGTCAATTGGTGTCTGGGAATCACATAGTGCAGAACATGCAGCTGGTGGACACGAGGCAGCAGGCGAACATGGTGCTACTTTGTTTAGCCGAATCATTGCCAATATTTGGATGAACAGTGTTTACTTTCTTGGAATTTCGGTTGTTGGAGCATTCTTTATGTCATATAATTATGTGGCAAAATCTGGTTGGTATGTGGCCATCAAACGTGTAGCTGAAGCTTTTCCTTCATTTATTATTGTTCCAGGAGCAATTTTGTTAATTTTATTAGCAATTCCTTCAACACGCCATGTAGTTATGCACTGGACGCACGAAGGAATAATGGACCCTACGAGCGAACATTATGATAAAATTATTGCAGGAAAATCTTGGTACTTAAATCTGCCATTTTTCTTTGTACGTTTGATTGCTTATATAGCAGTATGGTATTTGGGTTGGAAAGCAATGCGTAAATATTCACTATTAGAAGACCAAATAGAAGGAACCGAGAATTATTATAAAAGTCGTAATGTTTCTAAACTATTTTTACTATTTTTTGCAGTAACATCTTCAACTTCTGCATGGGATTTATCGTTGTCTATTGATACACACTGGTTTTCAACTATGTTTGGGTGGTATCACCTAGCAAGTTGGCACGTAGCAGGTTTAGCGGCAATGATGTTAGCGATTTTATATTTGAAAGATCAAGGATATTTGAAAGCAGTTAATGCAAGCCACTTGCAGGATTTAGGAAAATTAATCTTTGGCTTTTCAGTCTTTTGGACTTATGTATGGTTTTCACAATATTTATTGATTTTCTACGCTAATCTTCCAGAAGAAACTATTTATTTCCGTGAGAGATTTACAGGCTTTAGTGGAAGATATTGGTGGCCTTTTCATATAAGTTTAGTTTTGAATTTCTTTTTTCCATTATTAATTTTAATGGCAAGAAATTCAAAAAGAAGTTCAACTTTCTTGAAACTGGCTTGTTGGGCAATTCTTATAGGACATTGGTTTGATTTTTATCAAATGCACATGCCAGGAATAGCTAAAGACCAAGGTGGTATTGGTATCATTGAGTGGGGAACAACATTGACATTTGCTTCGTTGTTTATTTACTTCGTAGCAAATGAATTATCAAAGGCAAATCTTTACCCTAAGAATCACCCATTCTTAGAAGAAAGTTTGCACCACGATATTTAATTTCTTAAAACATTTTTATTAAACATTGTTTTATATAATTACGTGAAGTAGCATATAAACTTGTAAATTTTCAGAAAATGACTTTATTAATTGTAGCTTTATCTATTGTGTTTCTTGCTTTAACTATAATGGTTATTTCAAAAACACAAACGCTCTTAAAAGGCGTGAAGGGAGTGTCGGAAGAAAATGATGATGTGGTAGACAGTGCCAACGATATGAATGGTATCGGTTTAGCTATCTTCTGGATTCTGAGTGTAGTGGGTATGATTTGGTCGTTTAATTATGCTAAAAAAGACTTTCTAATGGCCTTTGGAGATATTCCAACAGCATCCTCGGTTCACGGAAAAGAAACTGACTATTGGTTTTGGTTCGGAATGGCAGTAATCACAATTTCATTTGTTGTAGTAAATTCAGTGCTTTTCTATTTCCCGTTTAAATACCGATATAATAAAAATCGTAAAGCACATTTTTACCCACATAATAATACACTTGAAGTTGTTTGGACATTGATTCCAGCAGTCGTAATGGCAGGTTTAGTATTTACTGGATTAAGAGTATGGAACAAAGTAATGTCGGATGCTCCAAAAGACGCTGAAATTATTGAGATAATGGGTAAGCAATTCGGATGGCAAGTAAGATACGGTGGCGTTGAAAATGGAAAATTGGGTAACTACAATTATAAATTAATCAATGATGCCGAAGGAAATGAGTTTGGTCTTGATTTTACTGACGAAAATTCATTCGATGATTTTACAAGTAATACCGAAATGCACATCCCAAAAGGTAAGCCTGTATTATTGAAAATCAGAGCGAGAGATGTATTGCATAGTGTATTTATTCCTCACATGAGAGTGAAAATGGATGCTGTGCCGGGTATGCCTACCAAGTTTTGGTTTATTCCAGACAAAAGTACCGCAGATATGCGTGCAGAATTGGGTAATCCAGATTTCAAATATGAGATTGCTTGCACTGAGGTTTGTGGTCGTAGCCATTTTGCGATGAAACTAATTTTGGTAGTAGATGAGCCAGCAGAATACGAAAAATGGAAAAAAGAACAGAAATCTTTATTGGCTTCAAAGCCTGAGTTTTTAGAAAAAGTTCCTGAAAATTTGAAAGCAAAAGCCATGAAGTATTTTCCTACGGAGGCTTCTTCTGATAGTACAACAGCTTCGGCAACAGGTACTTTACCAACAGTTGCGAAACTAAGATAATATTTTAATCTATAAAATTCTTAAATTTAATTATACAGATGGCAGCAGTAGCACACGCAGATACTCATGTTGATGAACATGATGAAGCACACGAGCATCACGAGCTGAGTTTTATCAGAAAATACATTTTTTCTGAAGACCATAAAGTAATTGCTAAACAATATTTGATTTCAGGTATTGTCTGGGCATTAATTGGTGGTTTTTTATCATTGGTTTTTCGCTTGCAATTAGGCTTTCCTGGCATTGATATGAGTGTTTTAAAACCAATTTTGGGAGAAAGATGGTTTGACGAAACAGGTAAATTAGACCCCAATTATTATATTGCACTTGTTACGATGCACGGAACAATCATGGTGTTCTTTGTACTAACTGCAGGTTTGAGTGGTACTTTTTCTAACTTCCTCATTCCCTTGCAAGTAGGAGCGAGAGATATGGCATCAGGTTTTATCAATATGTTGTCATATTGGTTCTTCTTTATTTCAAGTGTCATCATGTTCTGTTCATTATTTGTGCAAGATGGTCCAGCAGGTGGTGGTTGGGTTGTTTATCCTCCATTAAGTGCATTGCCAGATGCTGCTCCAGGTTCGGGAACAGGTATGACAATGTGGTTAGTCAGTATGGCAATATTTATTGTATCAAGTTTATTGGGTAGTATAAACTATGTAACAACTGTAATAAACTTGCGTACAAGAGGCATGACTTTTGATAAAATGCCACTTACAATTTGGGCATTTACATTTACAGCTATATTAGGAATCCTTTCATTCCCAGTATTATTTTCAGCAGCTTTGTTATTGATATTTGACCGTAGTTTTGGTACAAGTTTCTATTTGTCAGATATATATATTAATGGACAAGCATTACCAAACCAAGGTGGTAGTCCGATATTATTCCAACATTTATTTTGGTTCTTAGGACACCCAGAGGTTTATATCGTAATCTTACCAGCATTAGGTATGACTTCTGAAATCATTGCAACAAACTCACGCAAGCCAATTTTTGGTTATAAAGCGATGATTTTCTCAATGTTGGGTATTATGTTCTTAGCATTTATAGTTTGGGCTCACCACATGTTCATGACAGGTATGAATCCATTCTTAGGGTCGGTATTTATGCTTTTAACTTTAATTATCGCAGTACCATCAGCGGTAAAGGCCTTTAATTATATTACAACAATGTGGCGTGGAAATATCATATTTACACCAGCAATGTTGTTTTCGATTGGCCTAGTATCATTTTTTGTGTCTGGTGGAGTTACAGGTATTATACTTGGAAACAGTGCCTTGGATATTCAATTACACGATACATACTTTGTTGTTGCTCACTTTCACTTGGTGATGGGTTCGGCTGCGTTCTTCGGAATGGTGGCAGGTGTATATCATTGGTTTCCAAAAATGTTTGGACGAATGATGAATCCAACCTTAGCTTATATTCACTTTTGGGTAACATTTGCAGGCGTTTATTTAGTATTCTTCCCGCAACATTATTTAGGTATAGCAGGTTTTCCAAGAAGATATTATGCTTATACAGGCTTTGATTTTACAAATAAATACCAAGATTTGGCAGAATTAAGCACTATTGCAGCAATTGTTGTTTTTGCAGCAAACTTAGTTTTCTTGTATAACTTCTTCTACTCTATTTTTTGGGGTAAAAAAGCACCACAAAATCCTTGGAGGTCGAATACTTTGGAGTGGACAACGCCAATAAATCCTGGGCATGGAAACTGGGTTGGAGAAATTCCAGCAGTATACCGTTGGCCTTATGATTACAGCAAACCAGGTGCAGCAGAAGATTTTATTCCTCAAAATGTGCCATTCTCTGAGACACCCGAATCAAATTTTCCTTATGAAACGGAATTGATTAAGGACGAAAAAGAGATTGAAAATATTAAGTTTAATTATAATATACCTGATTAATTAGATGAAAGAAATTCGAGGTTCGATATTTGGTTTATCAAACATCGAACCTCAAATATCGAACCTCAAGTATGACATTATTTAGAAGGTTAGGGCTTTGGACTATTGGAGCAGTTTATTTTTTAATTTTAATTGGTGGAGTTGTTCGTGCAACGGGTTCAGGAATGGGTTGCCCAGATTGGCCTAAATGTTTTGGCACTTGGATTCCCCCCACAGATATATCTCAATTACCAAGTAATTACAAAGAAATATTTGGAGAAAAACTTAAAGGAGAAGTAACTTTTAATGTCTTAAAGACTTGGATTGAATATTTGAATAGGTTAGTTGGAGTTTTGATTGGTTTTTTGGTTTTCGGTACATTTATAGCAGCGTTCTTTGCTTTTTGGAAAAAAGATAAAACTATTGTTTGGCTGAGCTTTTTAGCTTTTCTATTAGTTGGAATCGAAGGTTGGCTTGGTTCAAAAGTAGTATCAAGTGAGTTACATCCAGTAATGATTACGCTTCACATGATACTTTCAATTGTTATTGTTTTTATATTATTATATGCAGTAGCAAGGTCTTATAACTCAGTTGTTACAATTGAGGAGGTTCGGGAAACAAATTCGTTGAGTTTTTTACTAATACTCACAATATTACTTACACTCGGACAAGTATTGCTTGGTACGCAGGTGCGAGAAATGATAGATAAAGTTTCTGCAATGATGGGAGATTCTTTAAGAAGCCAATGGGTTGAAAATGTAGGAGGAAAATTTCAAATACATGGAGTGTTCTCTATATTCATTTTTAGTTTAAATTTGTTGTTGTTTTACCGAATCAGAAAAAATATTGCTGAAAAAGGAATCATTTACAACTTTACATTATGGCTTTTGATTTTAATTGTGGGCGAAATTCTTTCAGGAATTTCATTAGCTTATTTAGGGTTCCCAGCGTTTATGCAACCATTTCACCTTACAATTGCTATTGTGGCAATAGGTATTCAGTTTGTGATTTATTTATTATTGAATAAAGAAAGTGTTTTTAGAAGCGTAGCTTCACCCCAATAGATGAGTACAACAATTTCGCAAAATATTTTTGCATATAAATTTAAAGCCTTTTACGAACTTACGAAGTTTCGTTTGTCGTCAACAGTAGTTTTTTCGGGAGCATTTGGTTTCATTATTGCATCCGATAAAATAGATTGGAGTAAGTTAGTTCTTTTCTGTATTGCAGCATTTTCGACAACAGCAGCAGCCAATATTATCAACCAAATTATTGAAAAAGATTTGGATAAATTGATGAATCGTACCCATAAAAGACCTTTGCCAAGTGGCAGACTTTCGGTGCAAGAAGCAGCTATTTTTGGTTGGATTATGGCAATAATCGCTATGTATATTCTGTTTTACGAATTTAATGTTCGTGCAGGTTTGTTAGCATTGCTTTCGATGATTCTTTATGGATTTGTTTATACACCTCTAAAAAGAGTGGGGCCAATTGCAGTTGCAGTGGGAGCTTTGCCTGGAGCATTTCCTCCAATGATTGGTTGGGTAGCTGCCGTTAATCATTTTGGATTAGAGCCAGGAATTTTGTTTGCTATCCAATTCTTTTGGCAGTTTCCACATTTTTGGGCAATTGCTTGGGTTTTAGATGTAGATTATGCGAAAGCAGGGTTTAAGCTACTGCCATCAAGTGGTGGACAAAATTTAAATTCGGCAATTCAAATAATGATTTATACTTTATTTTTACTGCCATTATGTTGGATTCCTCATTATTTAGGTATGACGGGTGTTAATTCAGCAGTAATTGCAACTATTTGTGGTGTGTTGTTTTTAGCTCAAACATTTCATTTGATGCGTAAGGTTGATAGAAAAGCAGCTTTACAGCTAATGTTTGGTTCATTTATTTATTTGCCAGTAGTGCAAATAGCGTATTTGTTGGATAAAGTGTAGTATTTCTTACTCCAAAAATTGAGTAAGTTTTCAAAATCAAAAAAATGAGTAATAAAAATATTAAGGGTCATTCGGTAACTCCAATTGGTGTGCAAGAACCCGCAGCAGTATTGTCGGTAAATAAGTGGAAGTTTATTATTTGGTTGTTTATTATTACTATTGTCATGCTGTTTGCTTCTCAAACAAGTGCCTATTTGGTAAGAAGAGCAGAAGGTAATTGGGCAGAATTTGAAGTACCACAAATATTTTGGTATAGTACAATAGTTTTGATAATAAGTAGTGTTTCGATGCAATGGGCATTAATATCAACAAAAAAGAATAATATTGCCAACTTAAAAATAGCAGTAGGTATAACATTTACTTTTGGAGTTTTGTTTTTAATAATGCAATATCTTGGATGGCAGAATTTGCAGCAACAAGGTGTATTTTTAAAAGGTAATCCTTCTGGTTCTTTCTTTTATATTTTTACAGGTTTGCACATGGCACACCTTTTACTTGGATTAGGCATTTTGACTGCTACTTTGGTAATGACTTTCAAGAAAGAAGTGAATGCTGATAATACGATTTTAGTCGAAGTTTGTGCAACAGCATGGCATTTTTTGGATATTCTTTGGATTTATTTATTTGTGTTTTTATTGTATTTTAGATAGGTTTTACGTTTTTGACTGAAAGGTCAAAATAATTGAAAATTATTAACCAAAGCGGCATACCGCTAATATTTGTTTTATGGCAAGTGCAAATACCTCTACAACCGCAGACCATTTAATTTGGAAAGGTGGCGTACAACCAATGAAAGTTGGTTACGGAAAATTAATGATGTGGATTTTTCTCCTATCAGATACCTTTACGTTTTCAGCTTTACTTGTTACTTATGGTTTGATTCGATTCAGCTTTCCAATTTTTGAAGGTGCAAGAAAAACCTTTGAATTTTCGAATGCATGGTGGCCAATACCAGAGAAAGTTTTTGAATCTGTTCCTTTCTTACATGGTGTTTCTGCCCCATTGGTTTTTGTTGGAATAATGACATTTATTTTGATTATGAGTTCTGTTACAATGGTTTTGGCAGTTGAAGCTGGTCATCGTCGTGATAAAGCGGATGTAGAAAAATATATGCTTTGGACCATTTTGGGCGGTTTCGCTTTTTTAGCTTCACAGGCTTGGGAATGGGCTCATTTAATTCATGGGTCAGTAGAAGGATTAAAAACTGCATCGGGTGAAATCGTGCATGGAGCTAATTTAGTTCGCAACGAATATGGCCCGCCTGCGTTTGCCGATTTATTTTTTGTCATCACAGGTTTTCATGGTACTCACGTATTTTCGGGTGTTGTGTTAAATGTTTTGATATTTTACAATGCAGCAAATGGGGTTTATGAAAAACGCGGACACTACGACATGGTTGAAAAAGTAGGTTTATATTGGCACTTTGTAGATTTGGTTTGGGTGTTTGTATTTACTTTCTTCTATCTTGTATAAACAATGATGGTTTGATATTAATAATTGAATAAGACCTCTTTAAAAACTAAATAAAATGGCTGAACATACTGAACACGGCGAAAATGCCCCTTCTCCAACAAAAGAGATTTGGAGAACATTCTGGATACTTTTAGGAATTACGACACTTGAGTTTATCATTGCATTTACAGTTGATGCAGACAATTATAAGTGGACAAAAGTTGGTATATTTATCATTTTGACACTTGTGAAGGCGTATTATATTGTTGGAAATTTTATGCACTTAAAGCATGAAGTAAAGTCATTGATTTGGACAATTATTCTGCCATGTATGTTTGTATTGTGGTTAGTTGTAGCGTTGATGGTTGAAGGTGGATACATTGGATTTGAAAGACTTTTCTTTACTAAATAAATGAGTAAAAATACTGCCAAAGTCGGAATACTAATAGTTATATTAGCTGTTCCGACTTTTATTTTTGTTTTCCTGAAATTATTTGGGCAAAACTATTACAAACTCCCCTACTTAATGCCCGAAGTTGATGCTACGGGACAAGTGGTGATGAAAGGAGCAGATACGGTGTTTCATCAAATTCCAAACTTTGACTTGATTGACCAAAATGGTAAACAGTTTTCTTCGGCACAGACCAAAGGTAAAATTTATGTTACCGACTTCTTTTTTACACGTTGTGGCACAACTTGCCCTAAATTGACTACAAACTTATCTCGTATTCAGAGTCTTTTTGCAAACGACCCAAATATCTTAATTGTTTCGTACTCGGTTGACCCTAAACATGATTCTTCGGCGGTTTTACAAAAATTTGCCCAAAAATATGATGCAAAAACTGGGAAATGGTTTTTCATAACTGGCGATAAAAATACAATATATGATTTGGCTATTAAAGGCTATAAATTGCCCGCCGCCGACGCATCAGAATATGATAAGAATATTAAATCAATAGACGAAACATTTATACATTCTGAAAAGTTATTATTAATAGACAAAGAAGGCTACGTTCGAGGAATTTATGATGGAACGTATTCGCCAGATGTGGAACGATTAATAGCCGAAATAAAAGTTTTATCAGAAATTTATAAAAGTAAAAAATAGCAGAAATTGAGGAGCACTATAGAAATGACAACTATCGGAATAAAACAAGAACAAAAATCAATGACGTTCATAAACGTCTTGTCAGTAGCAATTCCTGTCGTGGTGGCAGTATTATTGGGTATTCGTCAGAAAGTTGATATTGGAGCGTGGACAAAGGTTTTGCCGCATGTAATTGGGGCAATCAATACCATCACATCAGTTTTATTAATATATGGTCTTTATTTAATCAAGCAGAAGCAAATAACACTTCACCGTAAAGTGATGACTGGTGCTTTTTCAATGGGAGCATTATTTTTGGTTTGCTATGTACTTTATCACTTGACAAATCCATCGACACAGTTTGGCGGAGAAGGTTTTATTAGATACTTTTATTACTTTATTTTAATAAGTCATATTGGTTTATCGCTTATTGTATTGCCTTTGGTGCTGCGTGCTTATTTCTTTGCATGGACAAAGCAATTTGAACGCCATAGAAAAATGACACGTTATGCTTTTCCAATTTGGTTATATGTCTCAATTACAGGCGTTATTGCTTACTTGATGATAAAACCTTATTATTTGCAGTAAATAATCTTTAACATTAATTCGAATGAGAAAGTTATTATTAGTTATTGTCTTGCTCATTGCCAATTGTTCTCTAACAATGGCTCAATGTGCCATGTGTAGAGCAACGGTAGGGAGTAATTTGAGCGAAGGAAGAGGTGTAATTGGTACAGGTATTAACGATGGAATTTTATTGATGTTGGTTTTTACGTATTTGTCAATTCCTACGTTGATTTTTGTTTGGTATCGTACCGCCAAGAAGGAAATGCGTTTGAAAATGGAAAAAGCGGGGTAACCAAAATTCATGATTACCCACAATATTTTTTCTTTCAGTATAAACTCGGAAATACCAACGGTTTTACTTCGTGCATCATTTCATAAACGGCATCAAAAATAGTTTCAGCATTTGGTTTTGAGAAATAATCTCCGTCAGAAGCATAAGCGGGGCGATGTGCTTGAGCTGAAATAGCTTTAGGAGCAGAATCTAACCAACGATAAGCATTTTGTTCGTCAATCACTTGTTGCATCATAAATGCCGAGCCACCACCTGGCACATCTTCATCGGCAAAAATTACTCGATTTGTCTTTTTGATTGACTCAAGAATTTTATGATTAATATCAAAAGGTAATAATGATTGCACGTCAATTACTTCAACACTAATGCCAATTTCTTCTAATTGTGTCGCTGATTCCATTATGATTCTACACATTGACCCATAGGTTACAATGGTTAAATCAGTTCCTTCTTTCAACGTTTCGGGAATTCCTAATGGCAAGCATATTTCAGAAAGATTGTTTGGCATTTTCTCCTTGATTCGATAGCCATTCAAGCATTCAATAATCAATGCGGGGTCATCGCCTCTGAGAATTGTATTATAAAAACCAGCTGCTTGAACGAAATTTCGAGGAACTAAAACATGAATTCCACGCAATGAGCCAAGCATAGCTGACATTGGTGAACCTGAGTGCCAAATGCCTTCCAAACGATGCCCACGTGTACGAATAATTAATGGAGCTAATTGCTTGCCAACGGTACGATAACGCAACGATGCCAAATCGTCGGTAAGAGTTGCCAGAGCGTAATAAATATAATCGAAGTATTGAATCTCTACAATTGGGCGTAAACCACGCATGGCAGCCCCAATTCCTTGCCCTATGATGGTAGTTTCACGAATACCCGCATCTGTTACTCGAAGTTCACCATGCTTTTCTTGCAAGCCTGCAAAACCTTGATTTACGTCTCCAATTTTACCAACATCTTCACCTAAAGCAAAAACTCGTGGGTCATTTACAAGTAAATTATCAAAATAAGTATTGATAATTTCACGTCCATCAACCATTAGACTATTGTCGCTATATGAAGGAGCAACACCTTTGACATTCATTGGCGAAGTTGGATATTCGCTTAACAAATGTGAATTAAAACGTATATAATTTTCGGGAGCAATCTCTTTAAACCAAGTAAGAATACCTTTTTTCGATGAAATCTCTTCAAAACGTAGCAGACGAATTGCTTTTTTCATTGCAGAAACCACATCTCGCCGAACAGCATTTTCGGTTTTTTCTAAAATATCTCTAATTTCGGCAATGGCTTTGGCATTTTTACTTTCGGAAGTAGCATTTTTTAATAGAACAATTGCTTGTTCATATTCTGTTTTAAGCGAATCACGGTAGGCTGTCCAAGCGGTATTACGTGATTTTTTTGCTAAATCTTTTGCTCTTGCTTCAATCTCTTTCAATTCTTGCTCTGAACCATAATCGTTTGCTAAAATCCATCGACGAAAATGTACATTGCAATCAAATTCATGTTCAAAAGCCAATCGGTCTTTAGATTTATAACGCTCGTGCGAACCTGAAGTTGAGTGTCCTTGTGGTTGTGTAACTTCAATGACATGAACCAAAACAGGCACATGTTGGTCACGGGCATAACGTGCTGCTCTTTGGTAAGCCTCCACCAATTCCACATAATTCCAGCCTCTTGCTACTATAATTTCTAAACCATTAGAACCATCTTTACGCTGAAACCCTGCCAATGCTTCTGAAATACTTGATTTAGTAGTCTGATATTCAATCGGAACAGAAATGCCGAATCCATCATCCCAAACTGAAAAAATGAGAGGAACTTGTAAAACACCAGCCGCATTTATTGCCTCAAAAAACATTCCTTGCGAAGTTGAAGCATCGCCAATAGTGGCAAAACAAACTTCATTGCCATTATGAGAAAACTTTGTAAGTTCCTGTAAATCAGCATTTTGTCGAAAAAGTTTTGAAGCATAAGCCAAACCAACGGCCCGAGGCATTTGTCCGGCAGTTGAAGAAACATCACAAACAGTATTGTACAATTCTGTTTGGTCGAGCCATTCACCTTTTTCATCAACCCAATGATTTCCGTAGTGGGCATTCATCGATCGCCCGCCCGTGAAAGGGTCGTGGGCAATATCGGTATGGGCATATAACTGAGCAAAAAACTGCTGCCAAGTAAGTCCACCAATGGCTGCCAAAAAAGTTTGGTCACGGTAATATCCAGAGCGAAAATCTCCCTTTCGAAAAACCTTCGACATTGCCAATTGAGCGAGTTCTTTTCCATCGCCAAAAACCCCAAATTTGGCTCGTCCCCTAAAAACATCCTGTCGTCCAATGTAGCTAACTTCACGGCTTTCGCAAGCAATGCGGTAATCGTTTAGCACTTCTTCTTGGGTCAGAAGTACATCGGTCGAGGTGATTGGGTCAAGAAGTTCGGTCATAGAAGGATGAAGAGTTGAAAAATTCTCTTTTACTGAAAAAAATTAGTTGTCATACTAATTAATTATGACGTAAAGTTAGAATAAAATAAATTATTTTCAAAAAAATGATTGATTGACAAAATTTTGTTAATGACTTGTTAAAAATTTGGTGTATGTATATTAAATGATGTTTATTTGCGTTAGAATTATGCTTTACTAATAAAAAATCATTTTTTAACTTTAAAATTTATAAAATCTAATGAAAAAATTATTTTCAACAATCGCAGTAGTTTTTGCTTTCGTAGCTTCAGTACAAGCTCAAGGAGTATTAAAATTTAACAAAGAAGTTCATGATTTCAGTAAAATTACTGAAGGTCCATTGGCTACTTACAATTTTGAAGTAACTAACACAGGTACTGCTCCAGTCGTTATTTCAAACGCAATGGCATCGTGCGGTTGCACAACGCCAGAGTGGTCGAAAGACGCTATCATGCCAGGTGGCAAAAGTGTTATCAAAGTTGGTTATAATACTTCTGGTCGCCCAGGTTCATTTACAAAAACGATCACTGTTACAAGTAATGCAGAAAACGCAACTGTTATTTTGACTATCAAAGGTGAAGTAACTGGTGCAGCTGCTCCTGCTCCAGCCGCTCCAGCGGCGGCAGCACCAAACGCAAAGAAAAAATCGAAATAAGAAATAGATTTTATATTTTAAAAGCTCTCTGTTCAAAGAACAGGGAGCTTTTTTTATGATAATATTTTTGCGTAATTATTTGACAAAAACTATTGATTGTCAAATGTTTAATACATTTTAACTTGTTGCTTTTCAACTTATAACTTCTATAATTTGCCAAAGTCAAAAAAAATATCGAATATCGAATAAAATATTGACCCTTACGTAAACGAATCTT
The DNA here is from genome assembly GCF_043780375.1 of Emticicia sp. Lineage (GTDB taxonomy): Bacteria > Bacteroidota > Bacteroidia > Cytophagales > Spirosomataceae > Emticicia. Next base: position 27,284 of record NZ_JAYWCU010000021.1, read on the forward strand.
TAAACTATGACTTTTCTCTGCATTTGTACTTACTTCAAGGGTGTTGAGTTTCTAAAATCATGCAAAGCCGAAGGAAACACCGTTTATTTACTCACCAACAAAAAATTAGAACATAAGCCTTGGCCTTGTGAGTCGGTCGATGAGTTTTTTTTCTTGGATAATGTTGAAAACACTTTCGATACGTACCAAAAAATATTGACTGGCTTATCTAATTTGATGCGTAGCAAGAAAATTGATCGTGTGGTTGCTTTAGATGACTTTGATGTAGAAAAGGCTGCATTAGTCCGTGAGCATTTCCGAATTCCGGGGATGGGACAAACTACGGCTCGGTATTTTCGTGATAAATTGGCTATGAGAGTTCAAGCACAAGATTCGGGTATTGCTGTGCCACCTTTTAGTCCGCTTTTTCATGACATTGATATTACAGAGTATTTGCAGAAAACGTCGCCTCCGTGGGTTATAAAACCCCGCTCAGAAGCTTCGGCGGCTGGAATTAAGAAAGTACATAGTTTTCAAGAAGCATGGGACACCCTTCATACTTTGGGCGACGAGCGACATAATTTTTTGATTGAGCAATTCAAACCTGGCGATGTTTATCATGTTGATGCCCTAACAGTAGCAGGAAAAGTGATTTTTGCGAGAAGTAACCAATACCTCAATACACCTTTTGAAGTGGCTCATGGTGGCGGAATTTTTCGTTCGGTTACTGTAGAACACGACTCGCAAGACGACAAGGCTTTGAAGAAAATGAATGAGCAAGTAATGAAGGCTTTTGGTTTGAAATTTAGTGCGTCTCATACCGAAATGATAAAATGTTACGAAGATGATAAGTTTTACTTTTTAGAAACGGCATCTCGTGTTGGGGGAGCAAATTTGGCAGAAATGGTTGAATTTTCGTCTGATATAAATTTATGGCGAGAATGGGCAAAAATAGAAACAGCAGTAGCAACGGGAGGAAGCTATGAATTGCCACGAGTAGAAGATGATTATTCAGGAATTGTTATTTCGCTTTCGTCGCATCAATGTCCCGATTATACCCCGTTCAACGACCCTGAAATTGTTTGGAAAATGGATGATGAATATCATATTGGCTTAATTGTTCGCTCAAAAAGTCGTGAAAAGGTAATGGAATTGATGGAAAAATACGCTAAAATGATTAGAGATTTAGGTTATCACGCTTCTGCTCCTGCTCCAGACAAACCAGTACATTGAAATTTACGATTTTAGATTTACGATTTTTGTTTAGTCGCAACTGGGTGCGATTCATAAATTGTAAATCGCCAATCGAATTAATCTAAAATCGTCAATAGACTATGAATCATCAACAAATAATTGAATATGTAAACTCCCATCCTTCGGGAAAGGTAAAATTAGCCATTGCCGATATTGATGGTGTTTTGCGTGGAAAATATATCAGCAAGCAAAAATTTATGTCAGTCATTGAGGGTGAACTTGGCTTTTGTGATGTAGTTTTTGGCTGGGATATGGCAGATGTTTGCTATGATAATGGCACTTTCACAGGTTGGCATTCGGGTTACCCCGATGCCAAAGCAAAACTTGATTTAAGTACTTTTCGTAAAATTCCTTGGGAAAATGATGTGCCTTTTTTTTTGGGAGAATTTATCGAAAATGCTGCCGAAGTTTGTCCTCGAACTTTATTGAAAAAAGTTGTTAAAGATGCTGAAAGTCAAGGATTTAAGCCTTTTTTTTCGCAAGAGTTTGAATGGTTTAATTTTGAAGAAACACCTACCACAATCCATCAAAAAGGCTTTCAAAACCTTACGCCACTAACGCCTGGAATGTTTGGCTATTCGCTTTTGCGGAGTAGTTTGCGAAACGATTTTATGACCAATCTTTTTGAGCAACTCACAAAATTCGATATTCCAGTAGAAGGACTTCACACCGAAACTGGGCCAGGGGTTTATGAGGCGGCCATTGCTTATTCCGAAATTTTGGAAGCGGCCGATAGAGCTATTTTGTTTAAGACTTCGGTGAAAGAAATTGCCAGTAAATTAGGTATAATGGCAACTTTCATGGCAAAAATCAATGAAAATTTGCCAGGTTGTAGCGGACATGTGCATCAAAGTCTTTGGGACAGCGATGAAAAGAAAAATCTTTTTTATGATGAAGAATCTCCCAATAACATGAGTAAACTCATGGAAAGTTATATAGCTGGGCAGTTACATTGTTTGCCATTTATTTTGCCCATGATTGCCCCGACAATCAATAGTTATAAACGCTTAGTTGAAGGTGCGTGGGCTCCAACAACGCTTACTTGGGGTATTGATAACCGTACGGTAGCTCTTCGAGTTTTACCATTAGGCAAAAAATCTTGTCGCCTCGAAACCCGTGTGGTTGGTTCAGACACCAATCCATATTTGGCATTGGCAGCTTGTTTGGCGGCAGGTTTATATGGTATTCGCAAAAAATTAAAACTAAATCAACCAGCCACTATTGGTAATGGTTATCGAGATATTAGCAACGGGATTTTACCAAGAAACCTTGATGAGGCAACTAAAGCAATGCAAAATTCAGATGTTACCAAAGAACTATTTGGAGAAAAATTTGTCGAACATTTTACTCAAACCCGTGAGTGGGAGTGGAGGCAACAGGCCAAAGCCGTAACCGATTGGGAATTGAAACGTTATTTTGAGATTGTTTGATATTTTTGTAGGGACGTATTGCAAACGTCTTATTCGTCAATAATGCTTGGCAAGGCCGTACGCTGTACGTTTCAATATTTCTATCAAATAAAATTACAAATAATCTATGATAATTTTCGTCGTTGTTCTTGCCATTGTTTTTATTATTGTCTCTTCTACTTGGCTTAAACTACATCCATTGCTTGGTTTGTTGGTGGCAGCTTTGGGTGTTGGTATTTTTACGGGTTTGCCCGTAGATAAACTTGCGGAAACAATAGGAAAAGGTTTTGGCGAATTAATGTCGAAGATTGGTTTGATGGTGATTTTGGGTTGTGTTATTGGGGCAATTTTAGATAAATCGGGGGCAGCTATTAAGGTTGCAGATATTATTTTGAATCTTTTCGGGAAAAAACACCCCGCTTTTGCCATGTCGGTTATTGGGGCAATTGTTGGAATTCCAGTTTTTTGTGATTCAGGATTTATTATTTTATCAAAACTCAATAAAATTGTTGCTAAAAAAACCAATCGTCCGCTTGGTACAATTGCAATTGCTCTCTCAGGTGGGCTTTTTGCAACCCATACGCTTGTACCGCCTACGCCAGGGCCACTTTCGGCTGCAGGAAATCTCAATATCTCAGATTCGGTCGGATTGGTTATTTTGGTGGGTTTAGTGGTTTCTATTCCGAGTTTATTTTTATCAACTTGGTTTGCACAAAAATTTGCTAAAAATTTAGACATTACACCAGATGATGAAGTAATAAACGATGATTTAGAAGAAAAAATCATGATGCCCGCATGGAAGGCTTTTATGCCAATTTTACTGCCGATTTTATTAATAACAATTGCTTCATTTGCTAAAATTCTTCATTTTCCCGAAGGACTTACTAGATGGCTAAGTTTTTTCGGTAGCCCGTTGATTTCATTTTTATTGGCGATATTTTTTTCATATTCATTATTTCCTGAAAAACCTGCTGAAAAAATGTTGTCTTGCTTCAAAAGTGGTATTGAACATTGCGGAACAACCTTAGTTTTAGTAGGAGCAGGTGGTGCATTTGGGGCAGTTTTGAAAGAAACCCCTTTAAAAGACATGATAAGTAGTTGGTTGATAACCAACCAAACTTCGGGCGTAGTTTTCTTGCTTATTGCCTTTTTGGTTGCGGCATTTTTCAAAACAGCACAAGGTTCAACCACCAGTTCAATGGTGCTTACTTCGGGTATTTTAGCTCCTTTAACCACCTCTATGGGTTTTACTGAGCCATTAGACCTTACTCTTTTAGTAATGGCAGTTGGTAGTGGTGCAATGACCGTTTCGCACGCAAATGATGCGTGGTTTTGGGTGGTTTCACAGTTTACAGGACTCACACAAAAAGATACTTACCGCACGCACACATTACTAACAGGCTTGCAGGGCATCGTTAGTTTAATAGTTACTTGTTTGATTTATTTGATTTTTTGAGCGTGTGTATGCAAAGAGGCTTTTACATATTTCTATATTTAGTCATAACTGTCTAATAGAATCTTCTATCCAGATAGTAATTCGCCCACGATTGTACAAACTTGCCTTGTAGGCTTTCCAGTTTTTTAATTTATATGTATCTTTGAGCTGAGTTATTAGCTGATATATCTTCATAGCTTTCTTTGGTCGCTACAAAGCAACGCTAATAAGCCATCTTAAATTTATCCTCATAGCGACCAAGTAATTGATAATTTTTATGAAATTAATAGAAGCAAAGTTCGTAACAAGTGCAGCTGATTACCGCAAATGTCCGCCACCAGAAAAGCCAGAATACGCTTTTATTGGTCGCTCAAATGTGGGTAAATCATCACTGATAAATATGTTGGTGGCAAGTAAAAATCTAGCCAAAACCTCACAAACGCCTGGAAAAACACAATTAATTAATCATTTTGAAATAAATAAAAGCTGGTACTTGGTTGATTTGCCCGGCTATGGTTTTGCCAAAGCACCTAAAGCAGAGCGTGATAAATGGGGAGAAATGATTGGTGAATATTTGGTCAATCGTGAAAACTTAATGTGTGTTTTTGTTTTAATAGATGTAAGGCACGAACCACAAAAGGTTGACATAGAATTTTTAGATTTTCTGGGAGAAAAAGATGTGCCATTTTACTTAGTTTTTACAAAATCTGATAAAGTTGGAAGTATAACAGCAGAAAAAAATGTTGAGTCTTTCAAACAAACTATGCTTTTGAGTTGGACAAAAATACCTCAATATTTTATTACTTCGGCCGAAAGAAGAACAGGGCGTGACGAATTACTGAAAGCAATCGAGGAGTTGAATCTATCTTTTAAAAAATAATTCGTACTTTTGTGGCGTTATTTATCTTTACAACTACTTAAAACCAAAATCAATATATTTTTCAAATGGAATTATTAAGAGATATTGCCCACATTTCTGGAAAAAGTGGTTTGTATAAAATTTTAAAGCCCGGACGAGGTGGCGTAATCGTTGAAACGCTTGACGAGAAAAAACAAAAAGAAATGGTTAGTTCAAATGCTCGTGTATCGGTTTTGAAAGACATTTCGATTTATACCGAAGACCAAAACAAATCAATTCCTTTAGGAGATATTTTGTTGAAAGCCCGTGAACTATACGGCGAAAAAGTAGAGTTTGACTTTAAAAATGCCTCGAACAATCAAATATTTGACTTTTTCTCAGAAATCATGCCTGATTTTGACCGTCAAAAAGTTTATCCTTCTGACATCAAAAAGATTATTGGTTGGTACAATGTTCTTTCGCAAAACTTACCTGAAATATTCATTCCAGAAGTTGCTGTGGATGCAGCCGAAGAAATTGCCCCAGTGGACACTGCCACAGTGGATATTGCCGCAGTGGATACTGCCCCAGTGGACACTGCCACAGAAGCAACTGTTGTCGAAGAAATCGTAGAGGTAAAAGCGTAACAATAACAGAAGATATTTACGAAAGCCCGTCAGCAATGATGGGCTTTTTTTGTAAAATGATCGCTTCAGCGATCCGATTTATAATTCGTTTGTTTTTAACGTAATAATGTATCTTTGTCTTACAAAAATTCAACCTATATGAAAAAACTCTTATTCTTATTAATTTGCACAAATCTCGCTTTTGCCCAACTTCCGCAACTAAATCTCGAAAAACCTAAGCCATTTAAGCAGCAAACATTCTGCAACCCAATGGACATCAATTATCAGTATAATTGGGAGCAAACCAACGAAAAAATCTCTTATCGCTCAGGTGCTGATCCGGTGGTTATTACGCACAAAGCGAAGGGCCGTCCCAGCGAATATTATCTTTTCCATACGATTCAAGGTGGTTATTGGAAATCGAAAGATTTATTGAATTGGCATTATATAGTACCGAGTCGCTGGCCGATGGAAGATATGTGTGCCCCTGCGGCTATTTCGGTGCGAGATACTTTGTATTTGTTTCAGTCAACGTTTCAGCAAAGACCCATTTTTTATACCACAACGCCCGAAACTGGGAAACTTCATTTTTATAACCGCTGGTTGCCACAACTACCAAAAGATATTGGCCCGTGGGATCCCGCTTTGTTTCATGATGATGCCACCGACCGTTGGTTCATGTATTGGGGTTCGTCGAACGTTTACCCAATTTTTGGAGCAGAATTAGATAAATCTAAAAATTTGACTTATAAAGAAAAGAATAACTATAAAGAATTAATTTACCTTCACCCCGAACTACATGGCTGGGAGCGTTTTGGTCGTGACCACCGAGATACTATCAAGCCATTTACAGAAGGGGCTTGGATGACAAAAAATAATGGCAAATATTACCTACAATATGGTGCTCCAGGAACAGAATTTAATGTTTATGCCAATGGAACTTATGTAAGTAATGACCCACTTGGACCTTTTACGTATGCACCCAATAATCCAGTTGCGTATAAACCAGGAGGTTTTATGACTGGTATGGGGCATGGAAATACTTTTCAGGATTTGTACGGCAATTATTGGAATACAGGCACGCCGTGGATTGCCGTCAACTGGAATTTTGAACGACGCATTGAAATGGTTCCTGCGGGTTTTGACAAAGACGGCCTGATGTTTGCCAATACTCGCTTTGCCGATTTCCCACAAAAATTACCGACTAAAAAATGGCAAAAAAGCGATGAGCTTTTTGCGGGGTGGATGCTGCTTTCTTACAAAAAACCTTGTGTGGCATCGTCGGTAAAAGAAGTAAAATTTGAGGCAAATTTAGTTACTGACGAAAATCCTCGCACATTTTGGGTAGCAAATACCAACAAAAAAGGCGAAACACTCACGATTGATTTAGAAAAAGAAGCTTTGGTAAAGTCTTTTCAGATAAATTATACTGATTACAAATCTGATATTTATGATAGTGCTTTGCCAAAAGTTTATATTCAGTTTAAGGTTTATACGTCAATCAACAATAAAACTTGGACAGTCGTTGCCGATAATACCAACGAAAAACGTGACCGACCCAATGCTTATGAAGAATTAGCAAAGCCTGTAAAAGCTCGGTATGTAAAGTTTGAAAACATCCATGTCCCGATGCCAAATTTGGCAATTAGCGATATTCGTATTTTTGGGAATGGCTTTGAAAAAACTCCAGAAATGCCACAAAATTTGAGCGTAACACGTCAAAAAGATGACCGAAATGCCGATATTTCTTGGCAAAAAGTACCTAATGCCGTTGGTTATAATATTTTGTGGGGAATTGCTCCCGACAAACTTTATCAAACTTATCAAGTATGGAACGATGCCACTTCAACGCTCGAATTACGTGCCTTAACGGTTGGTCAAAAATATTACTTTGCAATCGAATCTTTCAACGAAAATGGGGTTTCAAAAGTAAGTGAGGTGGTGGGAGCGAGGTAAATAGTTCACCGCTGAGGCACGGAAACACACGAAGTAGCACTAAGAAAATCTAAGTGAACCTTGTGTGCTTCGTGCCTCAATCGTAAAATCTACTTTAACTTAACCGTCTTTCCAGTTTTTGAAGATTTCACGGCTGCATCTAATATTTCCATCGCCACCATGTTTATTTTTAAAGACCCCAAATCATTTTCTGATTTTACTTTGCCACGTGCAACTGCCGCAAAATAGCTAAAAGCATCATTCATGGGTGTTGCCAAAGGTTTTACAGCAACTTTCTCTTCTGGAAGTGCATTTCTATCGCCTCTTCTGAGAGTCATTTGGGCAGTTTTATCGGCAAAAATATAGCCTGTTTTACCATAAACTTCGATGTCTTTTCTATCAAAAGGCCAATTCCATGAGCCTTGAAAAATACCTTGTGCTTTTGGGTATGTAACTATAATTGTCGCTTCATCATCTACATTTGGATAAATATCGGGTTTGATAGTTTGCGTAATAGCCGTCACCGAAGTTGGTCTTTCTCCTTTCATAAGCCATGCCATAATATCTGCTCCATAGCAACCAAAATCAATGATTGCTCCACCACCATTTTTTACGGGGTCGGTCAGCCAACTCAAAAATTCTTTACTCACACCAATTTCTTTTGGCCCACGATGTCCATCATGGATAACTACTTTTCTGATGTCACCAATAGCATTTTGTTCATGAATCATTTCGTAAGCTTGGTGATTACTTGCATACCATGTAGTTTCGTAATTTGTCAAAAGCTGAATGTTGTGTTTTTTTGCTAATGCTTCCATTTGGGTTGCATGAGCCAAATTTACTGCCAAAGGTTTTTCAACCATCACGTGTACACCTTTTACAGCACATTTTTGTACAGTTTCGAGATGCTCAATGATGCTTCTGAAATCACAAACGGCTTCTGGCTTTGCTTTTTCCAACATTTCATCAAGACTTGCATACCAAAGTGATTCGGGTAATTTGTATTGTTTTAGTAATCTAAAAGCCAGCTCTTTATTGGGTTCGGCAAAACCAATAATTTCTACACCAGCACGGTT
>NZ_JAYWCU010000022.1:0-21217 GCF_043780375.1 Emticicia sp.
AAAGGCTGTACGGCTGGGGCAAAAGTTGAGGCTTTGACGCTTTTAGATATGCTTTTAAAGCCCGAAATAATCAAAAATGCTTGGGATTATTATAACAAAGAGCAAACCAAAGAGATTAAATACACTCCTCTTATCTCGAAAGACGATAAGCCAGCGATTCAATTAAATAAGGAAATAATGGAACGTTTCCGTCCTGAAATGAGTAAATATTATTATGACTCAACTAAGTACAAAACGTATTTGGAGCAATTAGGTATCAAATATCCAACTTTGAGAGACGACCAAGTGAAAGGATTGGGAAAGTAAGCCGATATTTCATAGACGATAGCCAGTAGCAAATAAAATCTATTGACTATCGTCTATTGACAGATTAATCTTCTGGAAAAGGAATAAAAACAAATCCAGCAAATTCGGCTTCAATTACAAATAAACAACAATACTCATCGGCATTTTTATAGTTTTCTTTGAAAAGCTCAATAGACTCTTCTCCGACGAGTTTTCTTTGCACAAATTCATCCAAATAAGACGCTTTATAGTCGAATTGTGTTTCAAAATCGAGTCGAGTAAATAACATTTTTCCGACTTCAACCTGTGTGCGAGCAACTACAAAAACTGGGTTTTCAGAAAAACCACGTTTTCTGATTTGATAAGACGCTTCTTTTAAATGGTCAGAAACTTTAATAAAATCCCCAGCAATTTGACTCATTATTTTTCGGTCAAGTTCGGGTGAATTTACATCGTCTAAAATCGTATTTTCGTTTGAATGAGAAGTCATTTTTTTAATTGCTGAATGCTGAGTTATTTATTCTTGATAAATAACTCACTGATAAATATTTATTGAAATTGTACATTATTTACATTCTTGCGGCAACCAATAACCCTAAGTCACGGTAACGCAGATTGAAACGCTGGGCGATTGCCAAATTAGTTAGGCTTCCTTTAAAGCAATAAACTCCTTTTGTAAACCATTGTTTGGCAAAAATCATTTCTTCTATCCCTCCCATATTGCCAGTTTTTAATAAAAAAGGTGTAAAAACATTGCTCAATGCAATGCTTGCCGTATGTGCCACACGTGAGGCGATATTTGGCACACAATAATGTGTTATGCCATATTTTTGAAAAGTTGGATGCTTGTGTGTAGTCATTTCTGAGGTTTCAAAACAACCACCTTGGTCAATCGAAACATCAATAATAATTGAGTTTGCCTTCATTTTTGAAACCATTTCCTCGGTCACAAGCATTGACGAAACACCATCGTCAGCACGCATTGCTCCTATCACTACATCGGCTCGTATAATGGCATCAGTCAAAGTTTCAGAGTCAATAATTGAGGTATAAATATGTTGCCCAACCGCATATTTTAGGCGTTGAAGTCGATAAATATGTTGGTCAAAAACTTTAATTTCTGCTCCAAGCCCAAGTGCAGTGCGGGCGGCATACTCTCCTACTGTTCCTGCCCCAATAATCACAATTTTTGTTGGCGGAACGCCTGTAATTCCGCCCAAAATCATCCCTCTTCCATTATGAGCACTGCTTAAATATTCGGCTGCAATGAGCATCACCGTGCTACCAGCAATTTCGCTCATAGTTCTGATGATTGGAAAATTTCCAACTTTATCTTGTATTAGCTCAAAGCCAATTCCTGTGACACGTTTTTGATTTAATTGCTCAAAATATGGTCTGCCAAGATTAGGGATATTCAGCGTCGAAATAACCGTCTGCCCAGCTTTCAAATACGTCATTTCACTTTCAACTAAAGGCTCAATTTTCAAAATCAAATCTGCTTCAAAAACTTCTTTAGGACTCTGAACTATCCTTGCACCTGCTTCACTATAATCGTTATCCGAAAACTTAGCACCAGCTCCAGCATTTTTTTCTATCAAAATCTCATGCCCATTTCTAACCAACAAAGCAACAGCTTCGGGCGTAAGAGCAATACGATTTTCTTGCAGAGAAACCTCACAAGGAAGTCCGATAAAAAGGTTTTCCTTACCTTTTTTAATCATTTCTGGAGATTCTTGTGGGTAAAGTGCTGATTGCCTTGCTAATTCAGAAATAGATTGTCCAGTCATAATTTCGGGGGCCGACTATATTATTTAATCTAACTCAATTTTTCGTGTTAGACCTTCATTTAGGCTTATTTTAATTTTAAAACAATCTTCTGGTAAAAGTAATTCAATTTTATCTGCCCATTCTAATAAGCAAATATTTCCTGAATCAAAATATTCTTCTACGCCAAAATCAAGGGCTTCGATTTCATTTTTTAGGCGGTAAAAATCGAAATGATAAATAGTTTTTCTTTTGTCTGTTATATACTCATTTACAATCGAAAAAGTTGGACTTTGCACAGTAGCCAAAACGCCCAATTCTTTACAAATCGCTTTTATCAAAGTCGTTTTTCCTGCTCCCATTTCGCCATCAAAAATCCAAATGGTTTTGGTTTGGGCTGAAGCAATAACTTTCTTGGCGATTTCTTGTAAATCTTCAATTTTATAAATCATTTCTATCAAATTCTCAGAAATTTTCCTGCAAAAATCGCATTAATACTTAAAATAATTTCAATCTGATTTCTGAAATTTACTTTTCATAAAAAAAACAAATTTTCTTAAGCAATATATGCAAATTTCTGTTGATTTTTCGAGAACTTTGTTGACAGAAAGAAAAAAATCACTCAATTAGTCTTTCAATAGGTCAAACACCCCCTTTCTAAGTAATTGCTGGCGGACACTTTTGACTAAAAAATTTAATACTAACAACACCCATTTATAAGCCATTGTAATGTTCCAAAACAGAAAGCAAATTATTCTGAGTTTTTTCTTTTTAGTGTGTGGAATTTACTTGATAAGATTGCTGTATCTTCAAGTAATTGACGACAAATATCATGCACTTGGTTCGACGGGTGCACTCAAAAAAGAAGTACAAATTCCACTTCGTGGGCAAATCTATGACCGAAACGGCAAATTATTAGTAGCAAATGTAGACGTGTACGACATGAAGGTAACACCTTACAAAGTCAAACCAATGGATACTACAATGTTTTGCCGCTTGTTCAATATCACCAGAGGATATTTTGATAGTACAATGACTTTGGCAAAAACCTATTCACGTAATCGGGCAACAATATTTTTACGACAATTAACTAAAGAAGATTATGCTCGTGTGGCAGATGCCATGGTTAGTTTTCCTGGGTTTACTTTTGAGCTTTCCTTCTTTCGCACCTACCCTGCCCATACTATGGCAAATGCACTTGGATACATTGGTGAAATTAGCAAAAAAGCCTACGAAGACCAAGAGGTAGAATATTACCGAAGTGGCGATTATATTGGCATTACAGGTTTGGAAAAACAATATGAGTCGGAGCTAAGAGGAAGGCGAGGCGTAAAATTTACTATGATGAATGTTCATGGTGAAGACAAGGGCTCTTATGCCAATGGTGAATATGACACCTTGGCGGTGATTGGCAAAAACCTTATTTCCACCGTTGATTTAGATGTGCAACAATTGGCAGATAGCCTTTTTCAAGGAAAAACAGGTTGTGCTGTAGCTATCGAACCTACAACGGGTGAGATATTAGCCATTGGCTCTTATCCTTACTACGACCCAAATATTCTTTCAGGAAAACAATTTAGTAAATATTTCAAGGAACTTTACCGAAATCCTGATAAACCACTCAATGACCGTGTAGCAACGGGCTTTTTTCGTCCAGGTTCAACTTTCAAACTGGCTCAAGCATTGGTAGCTTTGCAGTTGGGTGCAATCGAACCTTCAACAGCCTTTCCATTGGGTGGAGCTCCTGTAAAATGCCACAACCATCCTGGTTCGCCAAATGACCTTCATAATGCAGTTCGTTTTTCGTGTAATCCATACTTTTACAATGTTTTTCGTAAAATAATGGGTAATACTCCCGAAACTAATCCTTTTAAAGCTGCTCCCATTATGCTTTCAAAATGGCATGATATGATTGAAAAATTTGGTTATGGACAAAAATTAGGCATTGATTTACCTTCCGAATCATCAGGTTTGCTACCCAATGTAAAATATTATGACAAACGTTATGGTGCATTTCAATGGAAATTTTCAAACATTTATTCATTAAGCATTGGCGAAGGTGAGGTTTCAATCAATATGCTCAAAATGGCAAACTTGGCAGCTACAATTGCCAATCGTGGCTACTGGATTACACCTCATTTAGTGAAAGGTTTTGGTCAGAATGGCAAAGGAGTAAATCCACAATTAAAGCAAGTGCATAAAACTTTTATTGATCCCCAAAATTATGAAGCAATTATTGGTGGAATGCAAGATGCCGTAGAGCGTGGAACAGTAGGTGGTGGAGCAGGAATTGTGGAAGGAATTGCTATTTGCGGAAAAACAGGAACATCTCAAAACAAAAAAGGACGAGATAATTCGATTTTTATTGCCTTTGCTCCTCGCTATAATCCTAAAATTGCGATTGCTGTAATGGTACAAAACGCAGGTTTTGGAGGCTCGGTTGCTGCACCAATTGCTACTTTGATGATTGAAAAATATCTTAAGCGTAAGATTGAACGTACCGCAATAAAAGAACGAATGATAAATTTGAGTATTAAAACCGTAGAAGCAATGGCGGCAGGAGGGGCAGGTACTATAAATACCGAAAAACCTATGCCTGCAACTAAAACCACACCAAAAACTCCTATAAAACCAAAAAAAGAAGCACCAAAGCCTGAAAAAACGGCTTTTATAAAACCCAAAGAAATAACCCCAAATTCAACAAAATAGTATGGCACGTGACATTGATATTAGAGAAGGTATTGACTGGACAACCGTTTGGCTCTATGCTGCGTTGGTTACTTTTGGTTGGCTAAACATTTATGCGGCAATTTATAACCCCGAAACTCCTATTACCATTCTTTCTACATCGCATAATGCAGGAAAACAATTGCTTTTTATTTGCACATCATTTATTCTGATTCTTATTATTTTATTTGTTGATTACAAAATATATGATTCGTTTGCCTATATTTTTTATGGAGTAGTTATTGCACTCTTAATAGTGACTATTTTTATTGCAACCGAAATAAAAGGTTCTCGTTCATGGATAAAAGTGGGCGGTGGGTTTTCTCTTCAACCTGCCGAATTTTCAAAGATTTTTACAGCTTTGGCACTTTCTCGTTATTTGAGTAGCCAAAATGTTAATATCACCAGAGTTAAGGATGCTATTATTGCTGGATTAATGGTTTTTATCCCACCAATCATTATCATTATGCAAAAAGAAACAGGCTCGGCTCTTACTTTTGCTGCATTTATTGCCGTTTTTTATAGAGAAGGTTTGCCCGGAATTTATCCAGCATTAGGCATTGCTTTAGCAATTTTGTTCGTACTGGTATTATTTTTTGATAAACTGTACGTTATAGTCGGTCTTGCTGTAGCTTGTGGACTTTTTTGGCAGTTTTTCTTGAAACGCTATGACCGCACCCAACAAAATCTTATCAGGCTCGGTGCAGTATTTGTTATATCATCAGCCTTTGTTTTTGGCGTTGGTTTTTTCACAACAAATATTTTGAAACCCCACCAACAAAAACGTATTCAGATATTAGTTAACCCAGATTCAGACCCGTTGGGTGCTGGTTGGAACCAAACACAATCGAGAATTGCTATTAGTTCTGGAGGAATTATAGGAAAAGGGTATTTGCAGGGTACACAAACCAAGTTTGACTTTGTTCCTGAGCAATCAACTGACTTTATTTTCTGTACTGTTGGCGAAGAATGGGGGTTTTTGGGAAGTATGATAGTGATTTTAGTTTTTGCGGTTTTACTCAATAGAATCATTAATTTAGCAGAAAAACAGCGAAGTAAATTCTCCAGAATTTATGGTTATTGTGTAGCTTCTATTTTGTTTTTCCATTTATTGGTTAATATCGGAATGACCATTGGTTTAATGCCAGTTATCGGTATCCCACTTCCTTTTCTGAGTTATGGTGGTTCATCACTTTGGTCTTTTACAATCCTATTATTCATCTTTTTAAAATTAGACGCTCATCGAAGTTATAAGGTTTAGTTTCGACTACACTCAACCTTTGATTTTCTAAATAAGTGATAATCAGTTACTTATTTAGTGAGTCGAAACTATACAAAAAAGGAGCTTTATGAGCCGCTCCCGAATACTGCTTTTCGTGACGTTTCAAGATTTTCAAACTTAATATTTTACGTTGAAAAGTACCTCGATGAAGTTTTTCTCCCAATATAGCTTCATAAACTTTTTGCAATTCGTTCATCGTAAATAACATAGGTAAAAGATTCATACCAACTAATTTACGCTCTAAATTATCTCGTAATGTTTGTAAGGCTTTGTTTACTATTTCGGCATGGTCAAGCATCAAATTTGGCAAATCTTCAATGGCATACCAATCACATGAATCAGAGAGAGCATCTGGTTGCGGTACAACATCATTATAGTTTATTAGAGCATAATACGCTATTGAAATAAACCTATCTAACATCCATTCGTATTGCTCTAAAGAATAATTATTAGATTCAATAATCATCCGCATCACTTCAGGTCTAAATCGAGCCACATCTCCAAACGTATAAAATTGCTCCAAATAAATATTATCCAATCCTGTCCGTTCTTTTAATCCTCTTCGCACAGCATCATTCAAATTTTCATCTCGTTGCACGAATCCTCCCGGAAGAGCAAACAAACCCGTATTATGATATTTAATAATAAGAATTTTGAGTTTATCCCCCGAAAAACCAAAAATAACCGAATCGTATGCTATATGACGTAAAAATGTAGTTTCTTTCACTTAAATAGTAGTTCACGTATGCTGATGAGAATATAACTTTTTCAAAAATAAATAGGATTAATTTAAAAAACCAATTATTATTGTCTCAATTTGCGACAATAAGTAATTTAATCTAAAAAAATGAAACTAATCATCTATTTATTTGCCCTAACTATGCTTTATTATGTAGAGGTAAATGCACAAAACAATAATTCATTTGCGGTGCAAACAAAAATCGAAAACGGTATTATTGAAGGGAATTACGATACTAAATCGGGGATTCAAACTTATTTTGGTGTTCCTTTTGCCAAACCACCTGTGGGAACTTTACGTTGGAAAGCCCCTCAACCTTTGACAAACTGGACTGGAGTAAAAGAAACCAAAAAATTTGGTCCAAGACCCATGCAAACAGTTGTTTTTGGCGATATGAATTCACGCTCAAATGGCGTGAGCGAAGATTGCCTTTACCTCAATGTATGGACACCTGCCAAGCGTAATACCAAAGATTTACCAGTCTTAGTATATTTTTATGGTGGAGGTAATGTAGCAGGCGACGCCTCAGAACCAAGATATGATGGAGAAAGTATGGCAAAAAAAGGTATTGTAACCATTACGTGCAACTACCGCTTGAATGTTTTTGGAAATTTTGCTCATCCTGAACTAAGTGCGGAAGCACAATACAAAGCATCAGGAAATTATGGATTACTTGATCAAGTTGCAGTCTTGAAGTGGGTTCAGAAAAACATTGCGGCTTTTGGTGGCGACCCTAAGAAAGTAACTATTGCAGGTGAGTCGGCTGGTTCGATTTCGGTAAGCTATCAAATGGCATCACCATTAGCAAAAGGCCTAATTGCGGGTGCCATTGGCGAAAGTGGTGCGGGAATTACACCAACAATGGCTCCTGTTACTTTGGCAGAAGCCGAAAAACAAGGTGCTGATTTTGCCAAAAATGCAGGTGTACCAACCTTGAAGCAATTACGTGCCTTATCAACAAGAGAGGTGTATGAGATTTATAACGAATCAAAACGTTTTGGCTTTCCTGTAGTATTAGATAATTACTTTCTGCCTAAAACCCTTCCACAAATTTTTGCATCAAGAGAGCAAGCTCAAGTTCCACTTTTATTAGGTTGGAATTCTGCCGAAATACCTGGGCAAGCGTTTATGTTTGGACAGCCATATAAAGAAGAAAATTATTTAGCAAGAGTAAAAAAAGAATACCCTAACGATTTTGAAGAAGTTTTAAAACTATATCCTCATAGTTCTGAGAAAGAAATTGAACTTTCTGCAACGGCATTGGCAGCTGATAGATTTATTTCATACAGCACTTGGAAATGGTTTGATTTACATCTTAAGAATAGCTCTCAACCTGTTTATCGCTATTTATATAGCAAACTTCGCCCTGCATTAATTGATAATTCGTTGGCATCTGGCTTGGCAGGTGGAACGGTAAAAAAAGAAGGAAACACGCAAAAAGCTACCGAAGCAGTTGGAGCTCCGCATGCTTGCGAAATTGAATATTGCATGGGTAATTTACATTTAATTAAAGAATATGCTTGGACAGCCGATGATTTCAGAGTATCTGAAACGATGCTTAGTTATTTTGCCAATTTTATCAAAACAGGTAATCCAAACGGAGATAAATTACCAGAATGGACGGTAGCAAAAGCAAGCGAATCTAACCCTTCTGTAATGATTATTGACACAAAATCTCGTACTGAAAAAGCCATGAACGACGCTCGGTATTTATTTTTGGATAAGGCTTACGGAAATAAATAATCAAATTAGCATCTATTGACAATGAAATACTTCTTATTTATTTTAGTACTGTTTTTTTCTTTTTCAGCTATTTGTCAACCAAAAACCAATCAAAAGCCTCGCACAATTGTAACAACCGATGGCGAAATTGATGACGTTGACTCATTTATCAGAATGTTGCATTATGCCAACGAATTCAAGCTCGAAGGCTTGATTTATAGTAGTTCAATGTGGCATTATAAAGGTGATGGTAAAGGCACAAAAATCGTTTCTGAAATGGAAATGACCAAGAAAATGTATGGCGAAAAAGCAGATTTACGCTGGCCAGGCGTAAATTGGATGCAAGATTTGATTAATGCTTACGAAAAAGTATATCCAAAACTAACCACACATGCAAAGGGGTTTCCAACGGCTGAGAAACTTCGTAGCATGATAAAAGTTGGAAATATTGCCTTTGAAGGTGAAATGGAACACGACACCGAAGGTTCAAATTTTATTAAAACAAAGCTTCTTGATGAAAATCCTAACCCTATTTACTTGCAAGTTTGGGGTGGAACAAATACGATTGCAAGAGCCTTAAAATCTATTGAAGACCAATATAAAAACACACCTCAATGGAAGCTGGTTTACAAAAAAGTGTGTAACAAAGCTATTATTTTCGCAATTCTCGACCAAGATGCGACCTACCGAAAATATATTTCTACAAACTGGAAGGATATTAAAGTTTTGTATAATTCTAAACAGTTTTGGTCTTTAGCATATAATTGGAAGAAAGCAGTTCCCAAACAATTATATTCTTATTTGGAAGGGAAATTTATGGGCGAAAATATCATCAATAATCATGGAGCATTAACCAAAATGTATTATAGCTATGGAGATGGACAAAAACAAGTGGGCGACGATGAGCATATTCACGGCGATTCTTCCAAACTTCAAAATGCACAATGGGGTACTTTCGGTCAGTACGACTTTATTTCGGAAGGAGATTCTCCTGCTTTTTTGCACTTAATTGATGTAGGATTACAAAATCTCGAAAATCCTCAATTTGGTGGCTGGGGAGGTCGACTGAGCCAGTCTAAAACTAATCCAAATCGTTGGGAAGATGGAGAAGATGTAGCAGATTTTAATCCGATTACACAAAAAATGGATTTGGCCTATCCTCAAATTCGTTGGCTGGAAGCACTCCAAAATGATTTTGCTGCTCGTGCCGATTGGTGTGTAAACGACTATAAAAATGCTAACCACCCTCCTATCGTGAAGCTCAATCATGCCAAAAAAATAAATGCAAAACCTAACATCACTATCAATTTGAGTGGAACAGCGAGCGACCCCGACAATGATATTCTTACTTACCGCTGGTGGCAGTACCAAGAAGTTGATACTTATAAAGGTAAAGTTGAAATAATAAATTCCAATAAAAATAAGGCTTCATTCACCATGCCAAATGATATTCAAAAAGATGAAACGATTCATTTGGTTTTGGAAGTAAGCGATAACAAAATTCCAAAACTGACTCGATATCAGCGGGTAATTATTACTTTCCAATAAACTTGCTTATTTTATTATTCAACACTCTCACTTAAACAATGAAAAAAAATATCATTTCACTCATTTTAGTATTACACAGTTGTTTTTTTGCTTATGCACAAATCCAAACTGGTGAAAAAATAGCCGTTACAAACACCGAATCGGGCAAGGTTCGAGGCTATATTCATAACAAAATTTATACTTATAAAGGTATTCCCTATGCCGAAGCCAAGCGTTTTGAAAATCCTCAAAAACCTAAATCTTGGGCTGGTGTGCGAAGTTCAATGGCTTATGGGCCAGTTGCTCCTTTGATGGAAGCAACTACAAGCGTGCAAGATGAAGGTGAATTTGTATTTCACCACGACTGGGGTTTTACAAATGAAGACTGTATGCGTATCAATGTTTGGACACCAAGTATAAATGATGGTAAAAAACGCCCCGTAATGTTTTGGATTCATGGGGGTGGATTTACTGCTGGTTCATCGCAGGAATTACCTTCCTATGATGGCGAAAATTTGGCTAAAAAAGGAGACATTGTCGTAGTATCGATCAACCACCGATTAAATATTTTGGGTTATTTGGATTTATCAGCTTATGGTGAAAAATATAAAAACTCAGCCAACTTAAGTATACTTGATATGAAAGTTGCCTTAGAATGGGTAAAAACAAATATTGAAAGCTTTGGAGGCGACCCCAATAATATAACTATTTTCGGACAATCGGGTGGAGGTGCAAAAGTTAATACCTTAATGGCTATGCCCTCTGCAAAAGGACTTTTCCATAAGGCGATTAACGAAAGTGGTTCTTTCAGAACAGCGATGTTAGAAAAATCTGATACGCAGCGAATTACATCTGAAGTAATGAAAGCTTTAGGTTTACAAGCAAATCAAGCTGATAGCCTTCAAAAAATTCCGTTTGCTCAGCTGAGTGCCGCTGGTACCAAAGCATTAAAAGTAGTAGCCGATAAAATGAAAGCCGAAGGGAAACCTGTTATTGGTTTCGGCTTGAGTTGGGGACCAAGTCATGATGGAGAATTGCTTCCTTATCAATTGTTTTCAAATGAAGCCTTCGAACTTTCTAAAAACATCTCATTGTTAGTAGGTACAACCAAAAATGAATTTACGCCATTTATGGGTGCCGCCACTTTCAATAGCACGCAAGAACAAGTCATCGAAATTATTAAAAAAAGATATAATACCAAGGCGGATGCTTATTTAGCGGCAGTAAAAAAAGCATATCCTAACGATACAAAACCTTCTGACCTTTTAGATATTGACCTATCGTTTAGACCTGGAGCTGTAGCTCAAGCAAATCAAAAATCTGCTTTAGCTGGTGGAGCAGCTGTTTATATGTACTTGTTCGATTGGCAATCGCCTGTAATGAATGGCAAATATAAGGCGGTACACTGTATGGAAATTCCATTTGTATTTAACAACATTGCACGATGTGAAGAAATGACTGGCGGTAATAAAAAAGCTTACATACTTGCCGATAAAATGAGCCAAGCTTGGATAAATTTCGCTAAAACTGGTAATCCAAATCATGCAAATTTACCAAAATGGGGTACTTATAATGCTACAAACACGACTACGATGCACTTCAATAATACTTGCACTGTAAAACCACAATTAGATAAAGATTTATTTGATTTGGTCAAATAATATCAATGTATGAATCCGATAAAACAAAAGCCATACATAAAATATTATGTATGGCTTTTTGTTAGTTTTTGGAGTTATGCGTATCGTATGGAATAAGTGCTGGAATATCTAAAAACTAGAAAAGCAAGAATCAAATGGCTCTTGCTTTTGCTCTCGTCAAACTGCTGTTGATTATTAAAACCATCAATTTGCCTTTCGGGAAACTGATGGTTTTAATCTTATGCTTTACAGGCATTGATTGCAACTATCACAATAAAAATTGATACAACCAAGAGTTCATCAAAGTGTTCGTAGAATATCTTTTTCATGGTCTTCTTGCTTTTTATACTATGATTCTAAATATCATAAAAAGGTTGAAAGCCTCGTAAAATTTATTTTAAAAAGAACTTACACATTGACTAAGCTAATATATTGTTTTTTTAATGTAGAAAGTAATTATTTTCATGGCTATAATTACTACGCTTTTGCTGATACAAATATCGGAAGACTAATTTTGGTGGACAATACCCCAGTTTGGGTATTTTTTATGAAAATCATATCCGTGCTGGTACGCATATTTGTACTTATTAAAGAAATAAATTAGATTAATCTACGCTCAACAGCATATTTGATAAGACCAACAATGGTCTTAGTGTTGGTTTTTCGGTAGATATTTTTTCGATGGGTTTCAACTGTTCGTTCGGATATGCAGAGCTTGTTTGCAATTTCGCTATTAGAAAACTCTTGGGCGATTAGTTTCACGATTTCTAATTCACGGTCGGTTAGGTGGTAGTTTTCTTCCTCAACATCAGTGCGATTAGAAAGGCTTCTAAGAATTTCGTTTGATACTTCGCGGCTAAAATAAATATTGCCTTTTGCTATTTCATGAATGGCTTCGATGAGTTCATCCCGACCAATAGTTTTTATGATGAAACCCGAAATTCCTGCATCCATTAAATCATGCACAATTGATACATCATAAGAAACCGACAAAGCTAAAACTTTTACTTTTGGAAACCTTTTCTTAACTTTATGTGTGAGTTCAATACCCGTCATTTTGGGCATATAAAGGTCAGTAAGCAGTACATCAACTTGGTTTTCACTTAGAAAATTTAAAGCTAAATTTCCATCCAAACTTTTTCCTACGACTTCAAATTCGGCTATACCCTTGAGCATAGATTCTATCCCATCAATCAAAATTTGGTGGTCATCAACGATAAATATTTTAAGTTTGTTAACAGTCATTAGTTTAGGCTCAAAGGTATTTCTATAACTACACTCGTGCCGTGCCCAAGTGTTGAATCAAAATTAACATATCCATTTAGATATTCGACACGAGTAGCAATGTTTTTTAGTCCAATGCCTTGATTTCCTACGTTTTCACTGTCAAAGCCCTTACCATTGTCTTCCACCATCAAAATTAATTCGTTGTCATGTTTGATTAACTCAATGCTCACTTTGGTGGCTTCGGAGTGGCGGATAATGTTACTAATTATTTCTTGAACAATCCTGTAAAGCATCATTTCAATCTTTTCATCAAGTCGTTCTTTAATACCCACAACTTGCAGTTCTACTTTTAATGTACCTAAAGCATTGATTTTATTAACAAATTGTTTCAAAGCAGACGACAAACCAAATTTGGTAAGAGTGCCAGGCATCATATTATGCGATATTTCTCGTACTTCACGAATACAATCTTCTAATAAATCAAGTGAATTTTGTATTTCAATAACATCTATTTTTTTCTGTGATAAATAATTGCCAAGCGTCATACGGGCAGCGGCCAACATCTGCCCAATGCCATCGTGCAAATCCCTTGCAATACGTATTCGCTCACGCTCTTCGGCCTCAAGTACGGCTTGTGTTCGTTGTTGCAGAACAAAGTTTTTTTCTATCAAAAGTTGCTTACTGGTCTCCTGCATTTGCTTGACACGATATGCTAAAAAACCACTTAAAGCTAAAATTTCAGCTAAAAAAGCCATTGCAAAATAATCAATACCTACCAAAAAGCTACCCGGCACAAATTCATAAATACTTAGCCCTGCATAGAAAGTTATTAAAAAAACAGGCAAATTTGCTAATAAATAATAAGTAGCGTCTTTGCGATAATGATTTACTACGACACAATAAATAGTAGTACCAAATACAAAAAAAGGAGGTATGCAAAACCCCAAACTTATCATAAAAGTGATGGGAATCGTATATAAATTGAAAATGTAATCTTTTAAACCTAAATGGTCGAAGAAACTGAAAACGATTAATATACAAAAAACAATGATAAAGAAATTGCTGTACCATTGAAACAGGGCATTTTTAAGTAAATCCCACCGAAGATAATTCTTTACAAAAAGTATATTTGCAATTATCAACAGCATTGTGGCAACATATCGAACCTTATCACCTTCAATACCCAATGAACCATCTCCATAAAAGCGAATAAAATAACCTTGCATAGTATAGATAAAGCCGAGTGCCGTTAGTACATATATGCCATAATAAACGTAGAGTTTTTCTTTGAAAATAAGAGCCAATAAAAAAGAAATAAAAACCACAAAGCCAAAAATACCCGATATCAAACCCCAATTATGATGGTCATTGGTTGGGTAGTAATAATCAAAATTATTTCTTTCCCAAATCGTTAGAGGAAACGATATTGAGCCAAAACTTTTACTAACTTTTAAATAGCAGAATACTTGATGATTAGGCTGAATGTTTGCCGGGAAGAGAAAGTCTCGGTGTTTGATAGCTCGTTTCTGCTGAGGTATTTTCCATGTAAGAGACTGTCTATCAATTACATGATTTTTATCAACTACATAAAACACGATTTCATCATAGAGGGATACATGCAGATGTATAATTAGATTTTGAATGACCTTGGTCGAGTTTTTCAGTTCAAATCTAAACCAATAAGGGTGCCCTTCTGCCCAAAAAGTAGGAACACTGCCAAGAGCTTTTGTAAATTTATATACTTGCGGAAAGGAAGCTAATTTCTCAACCGTAAATTGTTCGTTCACTTCTGGCAAATAATAAATGCCTTCGGGAGTGTCCAACTGCTTCCAAGTACCATCAAAATTAAAAACAACACCCTGACTTTTGTCTTGTGCAAAAAGACAAAAGCCTGACATATAGATAATTATATAAGATAGTTTTTTTAACATAACTAAGGAATTCATCCTTGTATATACAAATATCCATAAAAGTTTATACTATCCCCCATAAACAATATTATAAAATTCAATGAAAGAAAATATATGAAACAATAATCGCAGTGATAACGCCAGCCAAATCTGCTAAAAGACCTGCTGCCAGCGTATAACGAGTATTCTTAATATTTACCGAACCAAAATACAAGGCTAAAATATAAAAAATAGTATCGGAACATGCCTGAAACACACACGAGAGTCGTCCTACGAATGAATCAGCACCAAAGGTTTTCATTGAGTCAATCATCATTGCTCGTGAGCCACTGCCACTTAATGGATGCATAAGTGCCGTTGGCAGGGCATCTGTAAAATCGGTATTCATGCCTGTCAAGCTAAAAACCCATTTTAGCCCATCAACAATGTAATTCAAAGCTCCCGAATTTCGAAAAGCACCAATGGCAACCAATAAGCCAACCAAATAAGGAATAACTTTAATAGAAGTTTCAAAGCCACTTTTTGCACCTTCAATAAAAGCAGGAAAAACATCTACTTTTTTATAAACAGCCCCTCCAATAAAACCCACAATAAACACCATCAATATCAAATTGCTTGCTACTTTTGAGGTGGACTCAATTTCCTCTTTGGGTAATCCCGCAAAATACCATAATACGAAACCGATAAAGCCTGTCAGTCCTAAAAGCCATGAAAGTAAAGTTTTATCAAAAAAGTTGATGCGTTGTTTGATTCCCACAAACAACATTCCTGTAAGTGTGGCAACATAAACCGAAATAAGGGCAGGAATAAAAATATCAGCAGGGTCTGCAGCATTATAAATAGCCCGTTGTGCCATAATACTTATTGGAATTAGCACTGGGCCCGCACTGTGCAGCACCATAAACATAATTTGGGCATTTGAAGCAGTATCTTTACTTGGATTTAACTCTTGTAAACTTTGCATCGCTTTAAGTCCGAACGGCGTAGCGGCATTGTCGAGGCCGAGCATATTTGCCGAAAAATTCATAATCATTTGACCATTTGCGGGGTGGTCTTTTGGCACTTCGGGAAACAATTTACTAAAAAATGGGCCAATAATTTTTGCCATTCGTCGGATAACACCTGCCTCTTCACCAACTTTTAAAATTCCCAAAAAGAAGGTCATTACACCTGCCAAAGGCAAGGCAATATCCATGACCGCCATTTTGGAGGAATCGAACATTCCCTCGACAATAATTTTAAAAATTTCGGTATCGCCTGTAAAAATGAGTTTAAACAATGCAACAACGAATGCTATCAGAAAAAAAGCTACCCAAATGTAGTTTAATGCCATAAATTTGATTGGTAAAGATTAGATTTGTTGCTAATTTAAGAAGAAAGTATGATTTTTCGTTTTTTTTAAATGAAGTTTGATTTTATAATCCAAAAAATATTACCCAAAATGATGTCAAAATCAAGTATTTTCTTGACAATTAATGTAATAATTACTTGCTCATTTGTGTTGAGTTGCCTAACAAAAAAACAGGCTGAAACTACACAAAAAGTTGATAGTAATATTACCAAAAAAGATATAGTGGCAACAATTACTTCAAAGCCTGTTATTCCTGAAATTGAGCAGAGAATGATTTTGCAAGGACTGGTCGACATTCAAACTCTTGATTCTACGATTATGGTTGAATTGAAATATTCAACCACTGATAATTTTGTGCATACCGATGTTTATGGCGACCTCACACGGGCATATATGCAAACAAAACCTGCCCAAATGCTGGCAAAAGCAAATCATTTTTTGAAAGAAAAATACCCTAATTATCGCCTTTTGGTTTATGACGCTGCTCGTCCGTTGACTGTTCAACATACTTTTTGGAATTTATTAGATAGTATTCCACCAAAAAAGCGAGAAGACTTTGTAGCAAATCCAAAAGATGGTTCTATTCATAATTTTGGGTCGGCTGTAGATTTGACAGTTTATGATTTGGCAAAAAAAAAGCCTTTAGAAATGGGAACAAGTTATGATTTTTTTGGAGATTTGGCATATCCACGTTTGGAAGCTTTTATGTTGAGAAATAAAAAATTAACTCAAGAGCAGCTCAATAATCGTTTGATTTTGAGAAATGCCATGGAAAAAGCAGGTTATGAACGAATTGAAAGCGAATGGTGGCATTTCAACGCAATGGCTCGTATACAGGCAAAAGCACTTTATAAGATTATAGATTAATAGGTTAGTTGTTTCTGAATTTTACATAAATTTCAAAAAAAATGCTTAATTTATTTTGAAATTATAAAAAAGTAAAAAGCAACCATCCAAAAGACGGTTGCTTTATTCATCACCTAACCACTAAAAAGTATTATGAAAAATATAATACCAAATTCTTTTATGCTTATTAAACAAAATATTTTTTAAACTTTATTATAGCTTCTAAATTTTTTCACTACTTCTTTCAACTTACGACGAGAAACTTCAATCAGTTTTCCTTCCTCAAACTTAATCTCACTATTGTTTAATTGAACACCATTATCTTTTATGTGAAGCATATTTATTATATGAGATTTGTGTACCCTCACAAAATAATTTTTATCCAAAATACCCTCAAAATATTTAAGGGTTCGAGCAGAAACATATTTTTTATTTTGGGTATGAACGACTGTGTAATTACAATCCCCTTCCAAGCGAAGTATTTTATCAGTTGGAATCGTTATCAAACGATTAGAATAGTTTAACTTTATAACACTACTTTTCAATTCCAAAGAATCTAAAGCAGAACTACTGGGAGTTATTACTGATTGTTTCATGGTTTTTTAAGGATTTGTTTGTATTCCAAACTTAAACCTTAAAAATGAGTAAGCAAATTATGCCTAATTTACTCAAAATACATAAAATACTGTCTATCAATAACTTACACTTAAAAACATAACAATACTACGTAAAAACCCCTAATGAAATGCGTAAAAACACCCAACAACATCTACAGTAGATTTGGTATATTCTTTTCTATTTGATGTGTAAAATTATGGCAGATTCTGACAATATTTATATCTTTGTGCGAAAATTTATTAAACGGTAAGCAGGTGTTAGACAAGATTCAATCTTTATTTGGGGAGATAAACTCAGTAGTAGTCAGCAACAAAGATGACTTAGATAAATTTCGGATAAAATATATTAGCCGAAAAGGAATTTTAAATGACTTATTTGAGGAGTTTAAAACAGTTGCCAATGACCAAAAACGAGCCGTTGGACAGGAGCTCAACAAGCTAAAAAACCTTGCAGAACAACAGCAAAAAAGTTTTGCAGAAGCTATTGAACAAGGTGCCGACGAATCAACAAACCAAGGTGGACTTGATCTGACGATGCCGGTTGCCCCCAATTTTGCAGGTTCAATTCACCCACTTACGCTTACTCGTCAGCGAGTATTGGAGATTTTTGCACGTATGGGTTTTAGTCACGAAGATGGTCCTGAAATCGAAACGGATTGGTATAATTTTACAGCATTGAATTTTCCTGAAGACCACCCTGCCCGTGAAATGCAAGATACGTTTTTTGTGGAAAAGAAAGATATTCAGAAAGATGATGTTTTACTTCGAACACATACTTCAAACGTGCAGGTTCGATTGATGGAACGCAAAAAACCACCGATTCGCTCATTAATGATTGGGCGAGTATATCGCAACGAAGCAATTTCGGCGAGGGCTCACTGCCAATTTCATCAAATTGAAGGGCTTTATGTTGATAAAAACGTGAGTTTCAAAGATTTGAAAGATACGCTCTATCATTTTGCAAAAGAAATGTTTGGAAAAGACACCAAGATTCGCCTGCGTCCGAGTTATTTTCCATTTACCGAGCCAAGTGCCGAAATTGATATTTCTTGCTTCATTTGTAAGGGTGCTGGCTGTAATATTTGTAAACATTCGGGTTGGGTAGAAATCGCAGGTTCGGGCATGGTTGACCCCAATGTTTTAGAAAATAGTGGTATTGATTCAGAAGAATATACGGGTTTTGCCTTCGGAATGGGTATTGAGCGTATCACAATGCTTCGCTACGGTATCAACGACTTACGAGTTTTCTTTGAAAATGACGTAAGATTTTTGAGACAGTTTTAATTCAATTATCAATGAACACAATATTTTATAAATGTATAAGCGGCAATATATAGTTCTTTAACTTTTAGTTTACTTAGGGTCAATAGCAAACATATTAAAACATTCTCAACCTATTTGCTATTTTATACGTATTTTCATATAAGAAAACCTATTTCATTGAAAATGAACATCGAAACTAAATATTGGCACCTACATAATCATAAACTAATGAGTGTTCTGAGTTCGGACGAACTCAAAGAAATTTGTCTTATTACTAACTTCAAAACTGCAAAAAAAGGTGAAATTATCTACTTTTCACACGATGAGACGAGTCGAGTTTATACTCTCAAACGTGGCACAATCAAGATTGTAGAAATTGACCAAAAAGGCAATGAGATTGTAAAGGATATTCTACAAGAAGGCGATTTATTTGGACAATTTACTCTCGCCGACTCAAATCTGGACGAATATGCTGTAGCTGTTTCTGATTATGTAACTTGTTGCAGTTTCCGAATGGTTGATTTTGAAAAAGTGATTGAACGCAACCCCTTACTTGCCTTGCAATATACCAAATGGGTTGGGCTGCGACTCAAACGCATGGAAAACAAATATGCCAACTTGGTTTTTAAAGATGTTCGTTCTCGATTTATTGGTTTCTTGAAAGATTGGTCTTCAAAAGAAGGAGTTGTAAGTCAAAATGAGGTGGTTATAAAAAATTACCTTACCCACCAAGACATTGCCAGTTTGATTTGTAGCACTCGTCAAACGGTTACGCAGCTATTCAACGAATTGAAAGAAAATGGTACTTTAGAATACTCACGTACCGAAATCATCATTAAAAACATGGCTGCTTTGACTTAACAATTTACTGATAATCAAACACTTATATTATAACTGTCGGTTTTGGTCATCCAGCCGACATTTATTTTTTTATATGCTTTCTACATTTGTATTAACAAAACAAAAAGCCTTATGAAAAAACTTATTAGTATCTCAATTTTGGCCATTTGGACGATGGCTTGCCAAAAAGAAAAAGTTAGAGTTCCATCGGTAGTAGCTACTACCCCAAGTATAGAAACAACTACCCCAACAACTCCAGCACCAACTTCCCCAACAGTTAGTGTAACCGACCTCCAAAATCAAACTTTGATATTAGAAGGTACATTCGTCAACGGTGTTCATACAACGAGTGGTACTGTGAAAGTTTATGAAGACAAAAGCAAAAACCGTAGCCTTGTTTTTGTAAACTTCAAAACCGATGCAGGACCAGATTTAAGAATCTATATGGCTGAAGACAAAGTTCTGACCAATTTTACCCAAATCACCGATAAAGTCAATATCAACGGAAGCTATATTTTACCCATTCCGAGTAACATAGATTTAAAAAAGCAAAGCACGGTCATCATTTGGTGTAAAGCATTTTCAGTGCTATTTGGCAGTGCGTCATTAAAATAATTTTACATCTTATTACTTCATAACATCCATGAAAAAAATATTTTTTTTATTATTTATATTGTTGATTATCAATCAACTAAGTTTTGCACAAAGTAAAAACCAACAAAGTATTGACTTATCAATTGCAGCCTTCGGGGGCTTTTCTCCAGCATTATCATACAATTATAATTGGGGACTTGGTAAACGTGGAAAATTCAAAATCGGAACGGGCATTCGCTTTACTTATTTTGTGTCAGGAAAAAGAGACTTGATTACTGCCCCAGCTACGCTTACTTCGGGCGAAAGAGGTCCTCAAGTGCTTTTTACAGAAAATATTTTAAGCAATTTTGATACCTTGAAAGTCTCAAAAATTAGTGCTGCCTACATCAATATTCCGATTCATTTACAGTATAGTTTTAGCAAGAAATTTGAAGTTGGTTTCAACATTGATGCCATCGGTTTGAGTTTTGGAAGCAAACAAAGTGGCACATTCTACGCCAGCGATTCAAAAAGCCTTAACAAAAGTACGCAGTTGGCAAAGCCTACTACTTTCAATTTACTTTTGGTAAGTGATAATGATTTAGGAAGTCTCAATTCTGAACTTTATGCCCGATATTGGGTTAATGATAAAATCGGTCTGCGAGCAGGTCTAAGTTTCCAGTTTATTGAGTACAAAACTGATAAAATTCTGACCTTTGAAAATGACAGGTTTCGCACAAAAAATCTCCTACCAATGGTTGCCATTTCTTATAAATTCTAATTTCAATTTTTCTATGAAACGTCAATCATTCATTTATATATTACTCATTATCAGTCTTTTAACATTAAAAACTGAAGCACAAAACTGGAAACCAGTTACTGCAGCCATTACATTTAAAATAAA
>NZ_JAYWCU010000023.1:0-14283 GCF_043780375.1 Emticicia sp.
CCACAACCAGAACCTGTTTGCGTAGCAACTAATCTATAATAGGTGGTTGCTGTTAATACTCCCGATGTATAAGTCGATGACGTTGCTCCCGATATATTCGTAAATGTAACATTATCAGTCGAGGATTGCCACTGATAGCTGGTTGTACCCGTTCCATTGGATACTGTTGCGGTCAAAGATGCAGTGCCACCGTTACAAATAGTTCCGTTGGTTGTCGAAATGCTCACTGTTGGGGTAGCAACAATAATTACAGAAACTGACGAACTAATGACACTCGAACAGCCCGCTCCACTTGCACTTACAATAACTCTAAAATAAGTTGTACCAGCAACCGTAGAAGCAGGTGTATAAGTGGATGAGGTTGCCCCTGAAATATTTGTAAAAGTAGCATTATCACTTGAAGATTGCCATTGATAAGTCAAACTCGGTGAGCCACCTGCTGCACTTACACTTAAAGTTGCAGAACCTGAGAGACATTCTGTAAAACCTACTGGCTGTGTATTGATTAAAATGGCTGAAGCAATGGTAGCTGTTACCACATCTCTGCTTGCACTTTCACAACCATTCACCGTACAACTTACATAATAAATCGTAGTTGTTGAAATACTCGGTGTTGTATAGGTGGCTGTGGCAGCCAAACTCGCTCCTCCCGTTAAAGCAGCGTACCAATTGTATGTACCAGTACAACCAGTAGCACTTAAGTTAACCTTACCCGTTCCACAACGACCACCATCAACGCCAGTTGGAGCGGCAGGAACAGCATTCACTGTAACCGTAATTGTATTTGAATAATAATCATAAGTCGTACAAGCTGCACGGCGAGCTCCTCGGCGATAATAAGTGGTAGAAGAGATTGTTGGGGCATCATAAGTAGCAGCCATTGCTCCCGAGATATCAGTCCAGGTGCTATTATCGGGGCTTGATTGCCATTGGTATTCGAGTATTCCCCAACCACCCGATGCTGCAACCGAACTGGTAAAAGCAACAGGGTCGCCTGACCCACAAAATGTTTGATTAGAGCCTACCGTTCCGCCAGCTGTTACGTTAGAGCATATCTCCGCATCGAATTGATAATTATGAATATCACCTATTCCTAATTGTGCTGTTTTTGCAATTATATTTCCATCAATATCTCCCGTTCCTGTTTTGATAACGTTCATATTTGGGGCAAAAACTGTCCCGATAATTAGTGAGGCTTGAGCAATAGTTATATTGTAGGTGGTTGCTCCATAAAAATTCCAAATGATATATGGACCTTGTGCTAAACCACCAATGCCAGCCATATTCACATTATTCCAAGTATAATTGCCCGTAATTGGCACATTTATAACCAATGTTTTTGTAGCACTTGGAGCATCATTAAATGTTATTTCAGAAATATTTGTTAACGATGCAGAAGTCAGGTTCAAGTAATTTACCCCTGTTATCAAAGAATTGATTCTTACTGGCTGTGAAGATGAAACAGTGTTGCCTGAAATAGCTACATTACTCATATTATACAACTGAACATTGTTCGTCGATGTACTTAAATTAGTAGAATTCGTACGATAAGTGTTAAACAATGTAGTAAAATCGAAGCCCACCGCTTGAAATACTGCTGGGCTGGGCGTTTGGTCAATCGAACCTTCAATTCGCTTGGCATTATTGTACGATGTGCTTGTAGGATATACCTGAGTGACACTATTAGTACCATTATCGCCCGAAATCGAGCCTGTACTATTGCCAATATGGATATATTTGCTATTTAAAACTTTCACATAACCCGCAGTCCAAGTGATACTACCTTTCACTAACAAACCCGTGGTGGTCGAACCATCTCCTGGAAAAACATAACTTCCAGTAACATCCATGTTGACTTCCCCAACACTTGAATTGATGATTAAATTTCCACCAACTGCCAAGGGTCCGTGAATATGGTGCGACTCCGATGAAGTAAAGTTTCCTTCGGTGAGTACTTGAAATCCTTGGTTTCCTGCAATCGGATTTTGAGAAAATGCTCGATAGTTTACGAGAAATAAGGCAAGAAGTAACACACCATTGACTAACTTATTTTTGTAAGTATGCCAAATAGAACATCTCATTGCAGCAAAACAATTTTGAGATGTGTAGGTATTTTTTAATAAAAAGTACACCTATATGCGATAACTAATACATTAAAATTGGGACTTAAAAAAGCACTGTAACCTGTTTATTCCGTGTTACAGTACATAACTTTAATAGCAAATTTTATGCCACAAGTTATTGAGAGGTATCAACTAAAAAACAATTAACTCATTATCAGGTAATTGAATATGATAAATAAATGCAACAGAGAAAAGTCCTGCCCGTTTGAGGTTTGGTATAGCATTTGTTAGAGGAGAAAAACTATTTTTTTGACAAGGCCAAATACAGGCTAAATGTAGTTTGTCCACTACCCGAAGCGAGGGCAGCACGTGAGATTGAAAACCCAAATTGCTTCGTTCGGAGGTCAGCACCGAACGAAAAACCGGCACTTCCCCCCAACCCATTGACGAGCAATTCTTTACGGCGAAGATGGTTGTAACCCAAAAGAAGATTGAGGTTTTTGTGAATCGAAATACTTGTCCCAATTACCAAATGTTGAAACATTTTATCAGCAATTGAACTATTTTTAGCAACTTTATTTCCTTGATTATCGAAAGTATAATTAACGGTTGGGTCGTTGTAAGCAACATCAAATACATAAAGATGATGTGCAGTCAATGAAAACCTTACGGGCATGTATTTTGGCTTAAAAGACGCTCCTATTTGTAAATCAAAGGGAATTTCGGGACGAATATTTCCGTAACTTTTCAGTACAAAACCTACATTTTTTGCCAAAATTCCGAAACTCAAATCGTGTATAGGGTGCTTGAAAGTACCACCCCAATCGGTCAGAAAAGCCATCGAACTATAAGATTCGAGCGTTGAACCCACAAATTTTGCAGAAATACCAAAACTAATATGACCGATTTTTCGTGAATGAGTTAACCCCAACGAAAAATCATTTGCCGCAAATTCATTAGTCAGATTTCCAACCGCATCCGTTCCTTGAAAAGTGCCATAATTAAGGTTTTGGAGCGAAATTGCCCAGTTCTTCTTGAATTTTGGCGAATAATTGACCGAAACAAACTTACTTGAAGCCAAATATGGCGAAAAATTAAGCCCAATTTGTCCTCGTTGCGAAGAATCTAATAATGCAGGATTAAAAGTACAAAGGTTAACATCTCGGTCTGAGAGCGAAACATTTACCCCTCCCAGAGCATTTATTCGGGCATTATTTGATATATTTAGAAAGGAAAAACTATTCTGAGCATTTGAGGTAAATGCAGCAATAAAACCGACGATTATCAAAACTAAAATTCTCATATTGGCAATCCTCTCCACTATTTCTCAATAATAAACGACCTCTTACATTTTTTATTTTTTCTTCAAATAAGCTATAACCGCTTTACGCATATCATTCCTCACATCTCCATCAGGAAAAGTATCTAAAACTGACTGAATATCAGGATTTTGTTTGGTAAAAAAATCTAAATTTCTTTCTTTACCTGTCAATAAGAAATCACTCGTTACGATTGTGTAGTTTTGGTTTATATCAAGTAATTTTCCATTGATTTTCCATTCCTTTTTTGCCTCATCGTAAGCAATTTTTTCCCATTGTAAATATCCTCCACTACCTTTATTTACCAAACCAATTTCCAAAATCCGTTCCAACAATCTGCCACGCATTTTAATCTCTACTAATTTTCCACCAAAAGGCAAAATCCTAAGCACATCTAACTGCGTAATTTTGCCCGAAACATTATCGTCAATACGTATTGATCCACCGTTAAAAAAAGCGGCATCAACCACATTTGGTGAAGCCGAAACCATAGCACTTGCAATCATGTTTCCCATGTTACCTTGCTTATTTCTTACTACGCTTTCGTGTCCATCAAGTGGCTCTTTTAAGTCGGCTATTACCTCGTTTTTATTCAATCCTAAAGCCTTAAAAGCACCATCTTCAATATCTTCCCATTTTTTAATAACCGCTGCAACATCCTGATTATCAATAACTTGATTGTTAATTTTTTTTAGCTCAGAAGTCATCTTTACTTCTTTCTTATCTTGGTTAAATACAATTCGGTGAATGTACACAGTTTTGGCATTTGCATCTGCTTTGGCGAGCGTAACCTTACCAACTTTCTGAATCATATTATCGTGGTCGTGACCGCCCATAATGAGTTTTAAGTCAGGAATCATTTCAGCCAATTTTGCATCATCTACTTTGTTCAAATGTGTTAATCCTACCACAAAATCGCACTGAGGTTTGAGTTCATTATATGCTTTTTTTGCCGACTCAAAAAAATCATCATACCACACATAATCCTTCGGATTTGAAGGCAAAACCACACCAAACATTCCCACCTTTACGGCATTTCCTTGTGTATTTTTGAAAGTAAAAATAGTAGTTTTTACAAAAGGCGTTTTAGCACCATTCACAATTTTTCCAAACGGGACTAATTCACCATTTTTTTTCTGCAAAGCATTGGTATTCAACCAATTAAACTTCGATTCGTTGATTCGTTCTTGTAAATCTTTTTCGTCTAAATCAAACTCATGATTGCCAAAACATACCCAATCAACACCCACAGCATTCATTACATCAACCATCTGACGACCTTTAATTCCCTTACCTTCATAGCGAAGTGTTCCGATTACAGATGGACTCAAAAAATCACCCGAAAGAGTAGTAATTGTATTTGGATTTTCTTTGATTAATTCTTGGCGTACGGTTGCCACACGAGCCATTCCGCCAATTTTACCATTGTCTAAAGCCGATATTTCATAAACATCATTAAGCTGTAGAAAGGTAATATTTATTTCATTTTTGCTATTTTTAGCAGTTTTTGAAGTTTTACAAGCTACGAAAATTACTGTAATTACAAGAAAAAGGATTAGTTTTTTCACGGATTAGATGATTTGTTTAAAAATAGGTATTAATACTTCTTGCAAAAGTAATCTAAAAAATAATTTGATAACAATCTATATTTCCTTCAACATTGTAATCCATTACCGTACGGCTTCCTTATAGCTACATACTAAACCTAATAACTTGAAATTTATTTAACAGTATTTCGGTTCTTTTCAACGAAAATCAAGCAATGAAGGCTCAATAATTATTTTATTTTTATAAGATATTTTATAAGAAATATCGCCATTTTCGGTAGCGTTCACTTTCAGAGAAACTTTTTTTTATTTGGAGATGAAATGAAAGTGTTTTTTTGTGCTATGAAAAAAAGGAAAATAGCAGGAAATAAGGCTTAGGATAAGTCTTGAGGTTTTCATAGGTGAAGTCTTATAGGTTTGGTAAAGTATTCTCGTCTTTTATTATAGGAAATAAAAGTCTAACAAACTAAACCCAAATTAAGGTATTATGCAATGAATAGTGCAGTTTTTTGAATTATCCACTAAAAAGTCGTAGAATAAAAAGCTAATGCTAAGTATTCTACGACTCATTCGTAATTAAACTCAAACCAACTCCGCCTTCAAATGCCTCGGCGTAAGCCAATCGGGTTTGGTGGTTTTTATTTCTGCTTTTAAATCATTCAGAATCGTGTAAAGTCCAAAATACGTGCGATTCACGTACAATCCATGTTGCGAGCCACGAGCCGCTTTTGAGTCTTTCAGTTCGGGAAGTTTGGCAACGTATTCAAAGAAATTATAGATTTCATCGACGTAACCTGTTTGCCCAAAATCAAAAACATTTGAGTTGAACGGACGACCTAACAATTCTATCATTTTCTTGAACAAATTTGAAAAAAAGACTCTTTTTTGTGGCGAATCTTCTTCCACGATAAACTCTAAAGTCCAGAAAATTCGTTGAATTTCTGCCTCATCTTGCAGCGTGTCAGGATTTATTAAGGCAAAATAATTAGTATAATAATCGTCAGGAATTACTTTCACGCAGCCAAAATCAATTACGCCCAAACGTCCATCTTTAGTCATCAAAAAATTGCCAGGATGTGGGTCGGCGTGCACTTGGCGAAGCGTGTGTATTTGATAATCATAAAAATCCCACATCGCTTGCCCGATTCGGTTACGCACTTCTTGTGAAGGATTTGTATCTAAAAACTCTTTCAAATGCTGTCCTTCAATCCAATCCATCGTCAAGATTCTTTTTGACGAATATTCGGAATAATACTTCGGAAAAAACAAATCTGGAATATGACTACAAGCATTCGTAATTTCGACCGAACGCTGCAATTCTAAATCATAATTCGATTCTTCGAGTAATTTATCTTCTACTTCTCTAAAATATCTGTCAATTTCGGCATCATTTAAATTCAATAATTGCACCGCCAAAGGACGAGCCATTTTTAAGTCCGAACTAATACTTTCGGCAATACCTGGGTATTGAATTTTGACTGCCAAGTTTTTACCGACCTTGGTCGCTTTGTGTACTTGTCCGATTGAAGCGGCATTTTCAGCCTTCAAGTCGAAAGTATCGAACATTTCCGAAGGAGATTTATCGAAATATTTTTTAAAAGTCTTGATAACTAATGGTGCAGACAAAGGAGGAGCAGAATATTGCGACATGGCAAATTTGTCGGTGTAAGCTCTGGGAAGCAAATTTTTGTCCATGCTCATCATTTGAGCCACTTTCAAGGCACTTCCTTTCAAATTACTGAGTGTGTCATAAACATCAGCGGCATTTTCTTGGTGCAACTGTTCTTTGGTGAGCGACGAATCAAAGATTTTTTTACTGTAGTGTTTAATATAATTGCCGCCAACTTTCACGCCTGCTTTGACAAATTGTGTAGCTCGGGCAACTTTCGATGTGGGGATGCTTTCCTGTGAGTTCATTTCTTTTTTTTATTGTAATGAATGATCAATTGAGCAAATGAATTATTCTGTTTGAAAATAATCACTCATTTGCTCAATGATTCATTCACAAATTACTTTCTATTCTGAAATATAAATTTACCTAAATCCAGCAACGAATCGAGTGGCGAACGACCTAATAAATCAAAAGCAGTATTTACTGTTTTTTCAATCATTGTGTCGGTTTTTTCGAATGATTTACTTGTATCTTTTATCCAAAAGTCAAGAATAAAAAGCGTTTTTGCCCAAAATAAGTCTGGATAACGTTGCATTAGCTGTGGAATGGCACGTTGTTCGACTTCACGGGTTTCACGGGCTTCCATCAAAAGTTCATTTATAAAATCATAAAATGAAGCCTTGAAATCAACTAATTGAACATTGCGTTTGGTAAAAATGGGTTTTTCAAAACCTTCGTAAGATTTTAAGATATAGCTGCGATTTTTCTTCAAAATCTCAACCCAAGTATAAAGAAACGCCAATAATTTTTCACGAACTGAGTAATTTTGGAACACTGCCTCGCTTTCGGTCGAAGCACGAGCCTCTATAAATAAAGCTTTCCAAATTTCACTTTCTATTTGTGGAAACGACGAAAATTCTTCATAAAAATCAACTTCTTTGATTTTTAATTTCTTGCAAAAAGCATATACCGATTCAGGTTGTTTGCCATTTTCGAGCAAATATTCGGTATAAGCTTGTCTTATTTTTTCTTGTGTCATGATTAATTTGAGTCAACTGTCCACTGACGATAGCCAGCAGACGATTAAAAAAAATTTAAAGGACAGTTTTCCGTCGTCTAATATTAAAATATTTTCGACATCAAAACTGATGTTGTGTTATATACTTTCAACAAAGTGTTTGGAATATTTGTTTCGGCAATGCCAAGCATTTTGGCATATTTTTCACCGAGTAGCATACGAGATTGCTCTTGAAGTAAATCAGCCGTCAATTTATTTGGAGCAAAACCTCTAATAACCTGTATTAAAGAAGACGTAAGCTCCTGACCTTCAAGTGATTGTCTAAATTGTCGCTTTGCAATTAATTTATCCGTTTTCACGGCTTCCAAATAATTATTTGGCACGATTTCGGGTTTTATACCCAACAAAAAACCAATCACATTCCAAGTATTTAGGTAAGCACTTCCGTAAGATTCGTCAACTTGATAACCTAACTTTTCCATTCCCCGCAAAACAACCAACGAAAAAGCCAAATTTGTACCCAACATATCTTCTTGATTTATTGGAAATCCCCAAGTCAAATCCCAATGATTACTTTGCATTGTAAAATAGCGAATGGCAGCATGTAAAAGCCTAACCTTCAAGCAAATAGCAAAGATTCGTTGCTCCGTCCAAGTATCATAAGTCATTACGGCTTTCAGGAAATTACCCGTTTCGAGCAACCTTTTATAAGTATCATTTCTGATACGCTCCGAAAAGTAAAGAACTTTTGCTCCATCTGCACCCAAATAACAATATGGTAATGAATAAATACCCAAAATCAAACCAATATTTTGTTGGTTTTCTCGATAAAAATCGGTGGTACGAATAAGTTTCTTCTTATCGAAAAAGGAAGGAAGAAATGAGTTTTTGATTAAAAATTCTTGTAAGATTTGAGGCTGATTTTGAAAGCTAATGTTTTGATAATCAGACATAAAAGGCATCATTTGACGAAGAAAAGCAATTCCTTTTAGCTCAACTAATTTCCGTATAATCTCATCGGCATTTTCATCGCCTAAAGTGCGGTATTTTGCTAAATCTAATATTACATTCATAAATTATTTTGCTTTGAGTATTCAACAGTCTTGTTATCAAAAATGTTTAAACTATTGGATGCTAATTTTATTTTAGAAAAAACCCAAACAAATAATAAATGAAGGACTACAAAATCAAATTAATAGATAACTCATATAAACCAATCGAAACTCGGTATGGATAAAATAAATATTCTAACTATTATTTTTAAATTTTTCAGAATTACAAATTTTTGCACGATTTTTGCTAGTGTTTGAGTTTTACTTCGTTATTTATATCAAAAGCAATATTTGTAAAAACAAAGGGTGTTAATTTACATTAGAAAAATGAAATTTTCAAAACTTATTTGCTTACCATTTCTATTGATTATCATCATTTTTGCCTGCGGGAAGAAAGAGATTACTTTATTGAAAGAAAAAGAACTTATTGTAACACCAAAACTGTGTTATCTAAAAAGTGCTGACCACGGACACGGAGTTATTTATAGTTATAGCTATGATGCAAAAAATCAATT
This sequence comes from Emticicia sp., assembly GCF_043780375.1. Taxonomy (GTDB): domain Bacteria; phylum Bacteroidota; class Bacteroidia; order Cytophagales; family Spirosomataceae; genus Emticicia. Next base: position 9,127 of record NZ_JAYWCU010000023.1, read on the forward strand.
ATCTCAAATAGATGGCTTTCCCGATTTCAATTTTATTTCTTATGAAAACGGGATGCCAAAAAAAGCAACAAACTCATTTGATAAAAGCTATTACATAGGCTTTGATTATGATACAAAAGGAGCTTTATCACAAATTAGCTTTGTAGGAAAAGACAGCCGTGGAAAAGCATTTGAGTTTAAGAGTAAAGTATATACAAACACAAAAAAGCAAATAGAAACAATAGACTTATTGTTACCAGTTTTTGATGAAATTGTTGTAACAAAAATGGAATATGATTCTAAAGGCAATACAAAAAAAATTAGTTTGATAGAAGGCGGAAAAAGCAAAACCTTATTAGAAAACTTAACTTTTGACGATAAAAAATCTCCTTATTTGAACACTCCATTTGCCAATGTAATGGCTTATTTTGTCATTTTTTCTGCCACAATTGGAGCCGAAAACACTACTTATTTTTCTAATAAAAACAATGCCACTTCAACAAAAATATATTCCGATAATGGCGATATATTGTATAGTTATAAATACGAATACAATAATGAAGGTTATGCAATAAAAACGAAAGTTACTCGTAAAGCAGAAGGCAAAGAACAAAACTACGATGAAACTTATGTTTATGATTGTAAGTAAAAAATCAGTTTATAAACTTAATATAACCAACAACTAACTGATAATGAACCGTTTACTTATAACATCAAAAAACTTATAAAACTTTAAGCCACAGATTCCACCAAAATTTAGTACCTTTGCATCCCGTAATCAAAGACAACAAACCTCATGTCAGTAATCGGGCAAACACGTATCCCAAAGTATATTTTTGTAACGGGCGGCGTAACATCTTCACTCGGAAAAGGCATAATCGCCTCCTCACTTGCCAAATTGTTGCAAGCCAGAGGTTTATCAGTAACCATCCAAAAATTTGACCCGTACATTAATGTTGACCCGGGAACACTTAATCCTTATGAACACGGCGAATGCTATGTTACCGACGACGGTGCAGAAACTGACCTCGACTTAGGGCATTATGAGCGTTTCCTGAACGTTCCAACTTCGCAAGCCAATAACGTAACTACTGGTCGCATTTATTATAATGTAATCACCAATGAACGTAAAGGAAATTATTTGGGAAAAACCGTACAGGTAATTCCGCATATTACAGACGAAATCAAGCGAAATATTCTTCAATTAGGAGAAACAGGCAATTTCGACATCATTATCACCGAATTGGGTGGTTGTGTAGGCGATATTGAGTCACTTCCATTTGTTGAAGCCGTACGTCAGTTAAAGTGGGATTTAGGCTCAGATAATTTGCTAACCATCCATCTTACACTTATCCCTTATTTGAGTTCGGCAGGTGAATTAAAAACCAAACCAACACAACACTCAGTCAAGATGTTGCAAGAATCGGGAGTACAGCCCGACATAATTGTTTGCCGTACCGAACACTCTTTACCGATTGAAATTCGCAGAAAAATAGCACTTTTTTGTAATGTTGAGCAAAATTCGGTTATAGAAGCAATGGATGCTGAAACGATTTATGACGTACCATTGTTGATGCAGAAAGAAAGACTCGACCAACGTGTACTTTACATGCTCGACATCTACAATGACCAAGATGCCGACATGGAAGAGTGGAAAGGCTTTTTGGATAGGTTTAAAAATCCTCTTGAGCATGTCAAAATTGGTTTAGTAGGAAAATACATTGAGTTAAAAGATGCTTACAAATCAATTATCGAATCATTTATCCATGCAGGAGCTGCCAATAAATGTAAAGTTACGCTCGAATGGATTCATTCTGAAAGTTTAGAAGTTGATAATATTGCCGAAAAGTTTCAAGGCTTAGATGGCGTTTTGGTAGCTCCAGGTTTTGGAGAGCGTGGCATTGAAGGAAAAATTGAAGCCGTGCGTTATGTGCGTGAAAACAAAATTCCGTTTTTTGGTATCTGTTTAGGAATGCAAATGGCTTGTATCGAATTTGCACGAAATGTCATTGGTTTGTCAGAAGCACACTCAACTGAAATGTGTCCAGAAACTAAATTTCCAGTCATAGATTTGATGGAAGACCAAAAAACTGTAACCGACAAAGGTGGTACAATGCGTTTGGGAGCATATAGTTGTAAAGTAAAAGATAAAACGCTCGCACGTAAGATTTACGGAAAAGCAAATATCAGCGAACGTCATCGCCATCGTTGGGAGTTCAATAACAAATATATGAAAGATTACGAAACGGCAGGAATGGTAGTTTCGGGAATAAACCAAGAGAGTGGTTTGGTCGAAATTATTGAATTGCCCAACCATCCTTACTTTATTGGCGTGCAGTTTCACCCCGAACTAAAAAGTACAGTAATGAATCCTCATCCGCTTTTTGTCAATTTCGTAAAAGCAGCCATTGAGTACTCATCAACTAAAAAATAGCCATTAGGATTTTTAACGAATCTTTGCGAATTTTGTAGTGTTTTCAGTAAAAATCATTTAATCACAATAGTTAGAATTATTTAGGATTAAACTAATATTTAGTAATTTTATCAAAAAATCAATCTGAATAATCAGTTTAATCATAGTCTTTTTTACGTATTTCAAAAATTAATGGAAAAATTAGTAGATAGAAATCAGCTTATCGGCATAGTATTGTTGATGTGTATGTGGGCAGGATATATGTATTTCATGCCTCAAACTCCTCCCGAAAAACCTGAACCAGTAGCCCAAAAAACTGCAATTAAAACCCTTGATGCTGCTCCAAATGTTTTGAAAGATACCCTTGCACTAAAAGCTGCTTTTGGCGATTTCGCTACAGCTGCCACAGGTACTTCACAAGATATTGTAGTGGAAAACCAAGACGTCCGATTTACATTTAGCACACTCGGAGGATCAATCAAAGAAGTGGTTTTGAAAAACTACTCAGCTTACTCAGATTTCAAGGCAGGAACTAAAAACCCAATGGTATTGATTGATGAAAAAAGCTCAACAATGAATCTCGAAGTACAGACAACTAAAGGGAGAATTGATTTGAAAAAACTTTATTATACGACTTCTAATCAGTCGGCCATAATAAAAGAAGGCGATTCTACCAAAGTTGTTTTTAAGTTGGCATTGGCTGATAATCAATACATTGAGCAAGTTTATACCATTAAAGGAAACGGATATATAGTTGATTATGATGTAAATTTAGTAGGAATGGATGCACTCGTGCAGAACCAACCCGCTCGTTTTTACTGGCAAGACAACCTCAAGGTTTTGGAGCATGATATTGCAGAAAACAGAAAATCGGCTCAAATCAACTTCTGGAATGCCAAAGATGATGAATTTGATGATTTAGGAGCAAATGCAGCAGGAAATGAAGACAAAAGCATTGAAGACCCACTTAAATGGTTTTCATTTAAGCAAAAATATTTTGTAACAGGTTTTGTTTCAAAAAATCAACCGATGACCTCGGCTAAGTTGAAACTTGTTACACCAGAAACTGACAGTAGCATTGTAAAAACAGTAGAAGTTGACGCAAATTTAGCTATTTCTGATTTAAAAACTGGCAAGGGAAATTTCCGTTTTTACTTCGGACCAAATGATTATAATTTGGTTAAAAATGTAACTGATGGTTTCCATAGAAACGTTTATTTGGGTTATGATTTCGTAAAACCAATAAATCGTTTTGTATTTGTGCCATTATTCAAACTGGCAGAATCATTCATTAGTAATTATGGCTTACTTATAATTGTAGTTGTAATTATCTTGAAAACATTGCTTACACCACTGATTTATAAGTCATACATTAGTTCTGCCAAAATGCGTATTATGGCACCAGAGCTTGCCGTAATAAAAGAAAAAGTGGGCGATGACCAAGTAAAAATGCAACAAGAGCAAATGAAATTGTATCAGCAAGTGGGTGTAAATCCTCTAAGCGGATGCGTGCCGATGTTGCTACAAATGCCAATCTTGATGTCGGTTTTCTTCTTGTTCCCAAATATGATTATGTTCCGTCAGAAAGACTTTTTGTGGGCTTCTGACCTTTCAACGTATGATTATCCTATTAGCTGGGCAACAAACTTGCCTATCGTAGGCAATCACATTAGTTTGTTTGTGGTATTGATGACCATTTCGAGTTTGGCGTTTACTTATTATAATAATCAAATAACACCCGACCAACCTGGCCCGATAGACATGAAGAAAATGAGTTATGTTTTCCCAATCGTTTTCTTTTTTGTATTAAATAGTTTTCCAGCGGCGTTGAGTTTTTATTATTTGGTTTCAAACGTTGTAACAATTTTACAACAACAAATTGTGCGTCGTTTCGTTGATGAAGATAAGATTCGTAAGATTTTGGACGCAAATAAAGTAAAATTCCATGCAAATCCGCAAGCGGCAAAAAAAGGAAAATTTGCTCAATTCATGGAAAATCAAGTAAAATTGGCAGAAGAAACCCGCCAATCGCAGAATAACGAAAAGAAAAAGAAAAAATAAATCACTCTGCCCCTCCTCTTTTGGGGAGGGGTTTTTAGACACAAACTTAAACTAAAACCATGAAGAGGAACACCATCCGAAGGTCTTCTAATCTTCTTATCCTTTTGCTTCTGTCTTACGCATCGGTAGCTCAACAAGTTGCCCTTAGTGAAAGAGACTATGTTTTAAAATACAAAAAGGCGGTACAACTCTACGCTGACCAAAAGTATTTTGAAGCTAAAGATGAGCTTACGCCTCTCACCAGTCGAAGATATGAAAATTCGATGGTGCCTTACGTACTTTATTATCACTCTCTTTGCTCATTCAAATTGCTCCGTAATTTTGAGTGTCGTAGCACACTTCGTCAACTCTTCGAACGTTTTCCTGACTGGAATAAAGTAGATGAGGCCTATTATTTATATGCCAATGCCTGCTTTGCCGAAAATTATGTTGATGAAGGAATGCAATATGTCAATCGTATGTCGCCGGGTACTCTAAAACAAGACCTCGAAAACATGCAATATTTTTATTTCAGTAAATATAATGATCCTTCTCAACTTAAGGTACTTAATAAAAATTTTCCAAATAATGCAATTATTGCTAAATTATTGGTTGACAATATTCAGAAAAGCAAATTTGCCAGTCGTGAAGATTTAGAACTTTCTGACCGACTTACCAATCAATTCAATTTAGAAATAACAAATAATACACCAAAAAAAGTTGCC
>NZ_JAYWCU010000024.1:0-4348 GCF_043780375.1 Emticicia sp.
TTTTTTTTGAGGGCTTTTTTAGCTAATCTCCTTTTAGAGAGGTCGGAAATGCGTTTATAAATTAAAAGGCGAACAAAATGTTCGCCCCACAATTATACAAAACTTTTTCCTTTTTCAATGGCTCGCTCAAGACCGCCGAGGTCGCTTCCGCCTGCGGTTGCAAAATACGGTTGCCCGCCACCGCCACCTTTCATTTCTTTTGCTAATTCCTTGACGATATTTCCTGCATGAAGATTTTTGTCTTTCATTACGGCTTCGTCAATAATAACAGCAATTTGAGGTTTTCCACCAATTTCTGCTCCTAAAACGCCATAGAAATTGCTCAATTTATTTTTCAAATCGAAGCAAAGTTGTTTTAAAGCATCAACCGAAGGAACGCTTACTTTTGCTGTAATAACATTCACGCCGTTAACGTTTTGAACAGTTTTGGCTAACTCATTTTTGAGTTCTTGTAATTTTTCATTTTCCAAAGACTCCACTTTTTTCTGTAAAGCGGCTTTTTCTGCAATTAATGTTTCAACAGATTTAATTAAATCTTGGTTACGAAGAATTTCTTTTAATTGATTGTTAATTGCTAATTGTTCGTTGATAACTGAAATAGCCTTTTCGCCTGTCAATGCTTCTACCCTACGAACTCCTGCCGCAACTGAACCTTCCGACACAAATTTAAACAAGCCGATTTGACCAGTTGAGGCAGCGTGCGTACCTCCACAAAGTTCGACCGAAAAGTTATTATCAAAAATAATTACTCTTACAAAATCTCCATATTTTTCACCAAAAGTTGCGGTAGCTCCTAACGCAACTGCATCGGCTATCGGAATATTTACTTTGGTTTCTAATTTTATATTTTCACGAATCTTCTCATTGACAATATCCTCAATTTTACCCAATTCTTCATCCGTAACTTTGGAAAAATGCGAAAAGTCAAATCGAGTGATGTTGTCATCTTGATAAGAGCCTTTCTGAACGATATGCGTTCCCAAAACTTTACGCATGGCGGCCAACATCAAGTGTGTAGCGGTATGATTCGAACGAATTTTCTCACGGCGTACTTCATCAATATGTGCTACAACAACGTTTGAATTTTGCAATATTTCATCTAAATTTCTATCGGTTGAAATATGAATAAAAAGGTCATTTTCTTTTTTTGTATCTTTTATTGAAATTAAATGATTAGCAATTGATAAGTGTCCAATATCGCCCACTTGCCCACCCATTTCGGCATAAAAAGGAGTACGGTCAAGTACAATGTGGTATTCTTCGCCCACTTTGGTTTTTACTTTTCGGTATTTCAATATTTGGGCTTCACAAGAAACTTCGTCATAGCCCACAAATTCAAAATCATTTCCTTCGCTCAATTCTACCCAATCGGTTGCTTCTTTGGTAGAATCTTTTCTCGAACGAGCTTTTTGCTCTTGCAAAGCCTTCTGAAAACCTGCCTCGTCAATTTTAAAATCTTTTTCACGAGCAATCAAAGCCGTCAAATCAGATGGAAAACCGAAGGTGTCCGAAAGTTCAAATACGGCATCACCGTTAATAGTTTTAAATTCTATATTTTCTGTAAAAAGCGTATCCAATTTCTTTAAACCTAATTCCAAAGTTCTCAAAAACGATTTTTCTTCTTCTTCAATTACACGAGCAATAAAATCTTGTTGAGCCTTTAACTCTGGAAAAACATCAGCAAATTGCTCGGCTAAAACAGGCACTAGTTTGGTCATAAAAGGTTCATCAAAACCTAAATATGAATAGCCATAACGCACAGCACGACGTAAAATCCGTCGAATAACATAGCCAGCTTTCGCATTTGAAGGCAATTGTCCGTCAGCCATCGTGAAAGCAACTGCACGAATATGGTCAGCGATAACACGCATGGCAACATCGACATAACTTTCGGATGAAAGCGTGCCATTTTCGCCATATTTTTTGCCTGACATTTGTTCAATTACTTGAATCGTATTTTGGAAAACGTCGGTATCATAATTCGACTTTTTGCCTTGAATCGCCATACAAAGACGTTCAAAACCCATGCCTGTATCAACATGAGTGGCGGGCAAAGGCACAAGTGATTTGTCAGCTTTACGCTCAAATTGCATAAATACATTGTTCCAAATCTCGACTACTTGTGGGTGGTCATTATTGACTAACTCTTTGCCATTTATTTTATCAACTTCTTCTTGGTCACGTAAATCAATATGAATTTCGGAACACGGCCCGCATGGCCCAGTATCGCCCATTTCCCAGAAATTATCTTTTTTATTGCCTAATATAATGCGGTCTTCGCTTACCATTGTTTTCCAAATATCGAATGCTTCTTGGTCAAATGGCACGCCGTCTTTTTCATCGCCGCCAAAAACCGAAACATAGATTCTATCTTTTGGTAATTTATAAACTTCAGTCAATAATTCCCATGACCATTCGAGGGCATCTTTCTTGAAATAATCGCCAAATGACCAGTTTCCGAGCATTTCAAACATGGTATGATGGTAAGTATCAAACCCTACATCTTCCAAATCATTATGTTTTCCACTCACTCGAAGGCATTTTTGAGTATCTGCAATACGCTTTGATGGAGGATTGCCATTTCCCAAGAAAAAATCCTTGAATTGTGCCATTCCAGAGTTATTAAACATCAACGTTGGGTCATTTTTTGCCACTAACGGTGCAGAAGGAACGATTAAATGTCCTTTACTTTTGAAAAAATCTAAAAAAGCCTTACGAATTTCGTGCGAAGTCATTTGTACAAAATATTAATTATCAATGTTGAATTTCATTTCGAGGTGCAAAATTAGCTTAAAAATTGGAGTTTATTTACACATTTACGTCAAAAACTCTCCCGAAGTAATCGCTTATTTCGCTTACAAGTATTTTCGTTTTGTTTTTTTCAATGCCTGCCAACTCTTTTGCTAACTTTTTTTTGAAGTCTAATTGCATTTGCCGAGCTATCTGAATTCGTTGAGCTTGCGGACTTCCAGCTCCGTGCATCGACTCGGTCAGATAACCAACGGCATTGCGTCCCATTGTCATATTTTCTATCAATCGTAAAATTCTCATGCGATTTTCGGTAGAAACATCGGCTTTGCCTTTGAGGTATTTTTCGAGTAAATGACCCACTTCTTTGCTTCTAAAATCTTGTTCAGAAGGCAACGTAACAACAATTCCACCCGCTAAATCTTGTGCCAAACGACTGATTTCATAAGGCATTTTGGTAACATGATGCTTGCATACATTTGCCAGCATATCATCGGGCATAAACGCCCCTGAAAGTGTCGCTTTTGATTGATACGAGGCGGCAATTCCTGTGGCATAAATTGTTTCGTTGAGATGTGTCATTTCTATCAATTTATCTTTGATATGGCTTGCTTTGTCGGCTCCATTATATTCAGCAATAGTTGCCGCAGCACCAATTAGCACATCACCAACGCCACTTTTGCAAACATAACTTCGGCGGTGATAGCAAGTAAATCTTTCGACAAGCATAGAAGCAAATTCGTATTCGCCATTCATAAATATCAACTGATTGGGAATAAAAACATTTTCCAAAATTACCATTGCTTCTTGCCCACCGTATTGGGCATTTCCAACATCAATATCTCCTCCTTCCATGCTACGAGTATCGCACGATTGCCGACCATAAATGTAGGTAATTCCGTCAGCATCAACAGGAATCGCCCCAACAATAGCATAATCTTTATCATTTTCAGTTAGCCGAATAGTAGGCATAATTAGTAACCAATGAGAATTTAGACAACCAGTTTGATGAGCTTTTGCACCCGTAATATAAACACCTTCGGAGGTTCGTTTGGTAATATGAACAAATAAGTCGGGGTCGGATTGCTGATGTGGGGCAAGACTTCTATCACCTTTTACATCTGTCATTGCACCGCCAATTACATAGTTTTTGCTTTGCATTTCAGCAACAAAAGTCTTGAATTTGGAATGATAATGCGTTCCTAATTTCTTGTCGATTTCAAAAGTTGTCGAAAAAAGCGAATTAAAAGCATCCATTCCTACACAACGCTGAAAACAAGTACCAGTGATTTGTCCGAGGCGACGTTGCATTTTATTTTGCAAAACAACATCGTCACGAGTTTGGGCAATGTGCAGAAAACGATTGACTCGTTCACCCGTAAAAGGAGAAATGGCTGATGCTAATTGTGGTTCTTGCAATGCCAAATCAAAAGTTTCAGCAACCGCATTTATGGAAGGTCTAATCATGGGATGCTCCACAATATTTTCGACTAATTGGCCAAAAAGATAAACTTTTAATTTCCTATTTCGGAGGCTATCGATATATTCTTCGCCTGAAGCTATTTTAATATTGTTCATAAAGTTGAATTAGATAAGTTTT
>NZ_JAYWCU010000025.1:0-20568 GCF_043780375.1 Emticicia sp.
CGTTCGTTTTGGCGTATTTTTAAGTATTGCATATCGCTTTTTTTTGCAAAGGTCGCACAAACGCACGTTAATATAATAATTTAGTGTTCAAAATGTCTACTATACAAATAAATATAGCAGGCATGGTTTTCAACATCGAGGAAGATGCCTACGACAAACTCAACAATTACCTATACTCGATTAAGCAATATTTTTCTTCGTATGAAGGTAATCAAGAAATCGTTTCGGACATTGAAGCTCGAATTGCTGAAAAGTTTTGGACAAATCAAAAGTCTGATAATCAGCCAGTTATAAGCATTGATGCAGTAAATGACCTTATCAAATCAATGGGAACTGTTTCTGATTTTGAAGCGATTCAGGAAGAAGAAGACTTGAGAAACACCTCACAATCTACCGCTGGTAGTGAGCAGTCTACAGTGGGTGGCGTGCCTCCTATAGCAGGTGATACTAATTCAAAAACAGCTGCTGCTTCGCCAAAACGCCTTTATCGCGATGTAAAACGCAAGGCTTTGGGTGGTGTTTTGGCTGGTTTGGCTCACTATTTCAATATTGATGTGGTTTGGATGCGAATCATTTATTTATTCCTTTTCTTGGGTTTACCACCAATCAGTGAGGATTTAGGCCCTCTTTCTGGCTTTATTTTTTTAGCCTATTTTGTATGTTGGATAGTTTTTCCTCCGAATGCTAATTTAGACGAAGATAAAAAAATCAAGAAATTTTATCGAGATAACGACAGCAAGGTTTTGGGCGGTGTTTGTAGTGGTTTAGCCGCTTATTTTGGTGTTGATATTACGGTTATTCGCTTGTTATTTGTAGTGGGTGTATTTTTGTTTGGAACAGGCTTTTTAGCTTATATCATTCTATGGATTGTGGCTCCAAAAGCACAAACTCTTACCCAAAAAATGGAGATGAAAGGCGAACCTGTTACCCTATCAAATATTGAAACAAATATTAAAGAAAGTATAAATGTTGATAAAAATGCTCCTGAAAATGGGCTGACAAAGGTTTTATTGTTCCCTTTCCGTTTGGTTGGAATTATTATTAAAGGCTTGGGAGAAATACTAAAAAACCTTGGGCCAGTGGTAAGAGTTCTTGCAGGAATTGTGCTGATGCTATTCTCATTGTCGATTTTGGTTGCCGTAGTAGCTTCGATAGCCGCATTTTTTGGCGTGGTTTCGGGCATTGAAGGTACAGAGTTTTTTGACAACAGTCCATTTAAAGTATTCTCGCAAGATATTCATCCAATGACGGGTTTCTTTGCTTTCTTGGCAATGTTTACACCTTTCTTAGCTTTGCTGTTGGTGGGTTTGATATTGGTGAGCAATCGCAGCATTGGTACTCGTAACTTCTGGATTTCGTTGCTTGGACTTTGGTTGGCTGGTTTGATGGGAACTGGTATTTTAGCTACTAAGTATGCCTTTAATTTCAAGAAAAAAGGAAGAATTGAACAAACCAAAAACTACCCTTTTACACTTTCTGGCAAGACATTGGTTTTATCTTCAAACAATAACCAAGATGATAATTTTGATGGAATGCAGATAAAAGAAGATGTAAATGTAAGTTTAGAAGGCTACGAAGGAACTGATTTGAAACTCGAACAACGTTTTGAAGCATCGGGTCGTACGAAGGTAGAGGCAGAAGCTAACGCTAAAAATATTCTTTATAATATTGCCCAAAAAGATTCGATATTGGCTTTTGACCAGAAAATATTATTACCTGAAAAAGCTCGTTTCCGTGGACAAGACCTTGAAATGACGCTCTATATTCCTTTTGAAAAGCCATTTAAGATAACTCAAGATTTTTATCACAGTGTTTATCGTTCAGATTGGAATCATAGAAGTTTCGACATTGATGGTGATGATATTGACAAATATACATTCATAATGAAACGTGATTCAGGAATGATTTGTAGAGATTGTCCGAAGTTAAACGATGAAGAAAGACAATCTTTGAATGAAGGTTACAACGATGGCGATGAATCATCATTCAATTATGAGGTTTTTGAAAATAAAGGTCAGCATGAAAGGAAATTTGATACAAAAAACTTTAATAAAGTTGAAGCTGGCGGAGCATTTGTGGTTACAATTCGCAAAGGTGACACTTACAGCATCACTGCCGATTCGGACGACAAAGAAGAATTAGATGATTTGGATTTGGATGTTGATGGTAACACCCTGAAAATCAGCCATAAAGATAAGTTTAGCTTTAATAATCGCAATCAAACGGTCAGATTTAATATTACGATGCCAAGGTTAGAAGGAATTGATATTTCGGGAGCTTCGACAATTAAAGTTATTGGCTTTAAAGATAAAAACCAAGATTTAGATATTCAGCTAACAGGTGCCTCGAAAGCTGCAATTGATGTTGAGGTTCGCCGAATCAATTTCAGTGCTTCTGGAGCTTCAAAAGCGGATTTGAGAGGCTCGGCAGATAAAATGGATATGGATATTTCGGGAGCGTGCCATATTGATGCCAAAAGAATGGAAATTAATCAAGTAAAAGCAGAAGCAAATGGTGCGAGCCGTGCAAGCTTTGGAAAAGTTAAAAACCTCAATTCGGATACAAGCGGAGCGAGTAAGATAACAAGAGAGTAAATCAATGTGTGAATGATAGAATGAGCGAATGTGTGAATAAACCTCATTCGCCCATTCTGTGTTATCACTCAATAGACTTCCTGCGAAAGTGTTTTTCGACTTAAAATACTTTCGCAGGAAGTCTAATATTATAATTTAAAAATTTGCTTCATTAATACCCATTTCTCATTACTTTTTGCCATTGGTAAAGCCTGCTGATATTTCCACATAAGGTTTTCCCATTCCTGCACTTTTGGATTATTGGCATCCATTTCAGATTTTTTTTCAAACGAAAATTCATCTTCGGTTTCCATAATCATAAACAAGCGATTGCCAATTCGATATATTTCCATGGCAGTAATGCCCGAATCGGTAATGCTCTTGGCTATTTCTTCCCTAATTTTTTCGTGATATTTTTCATATTCAGCAATTAGGATTGGGTCATCAACAAGGTCGAGTGCGAGCGTGTAGCGTTTCATTGGATAAAATATATTTGTTAAAGAGGATTCCTAATTAATTGATTATCAAGACGTTTTAGAGAAAAAAGAATTTATTTTTGCCTGTTTCACAATAAATTCTTTAAAAAACGTTTGAAATTAAATAGATTTTTTCGTTATTTCATTTGACAAATTAAAAATTGTTATACTTTTGCAGCCTAAATTTTTTGTAACACTAAATAAGTATTAAAAACTATGTATTGGACACTTGAACTTGCGTCGTATTTGGAAGACGCTCCGTGGCCCGCTACAAAAGATGAGTTGATAGATTTTTCGATTCGTTCGGGAGCACCCATTGAAGTTATCGAAAACCTACAAGAACTCGAAGACGACGGACAACCGTATGAGAGCATCGAAGAGATTTGGCCCGATTATCCAACCAAGGATGATTTTTTCTTTAATGAAGACGAGTATTAAATATTGAGTATGAATTTATAATTCATACAACGTGTTTTATTCCTTCAAAACAAAGCAACAATTAGATTTTTCTAACTGTTGCTTTGTTGTTTTTGTACATTCAAAACTAAATTCTTATGAATATTCTACAAATCATTATTGTATTTATTGTTGTTGCCATATTGGTCATTTCTTGTTTTCCAAAAAAGAAGAAAAGCGATTATGTTGTTTCGTATGATTTTCAAAACCCGACAAAAAGCATGATTCTTCCTGAGAATCTCAAAGAAATTTCGGGATTGTCGTTTTATAAAGACAATCAATTAGCGTGTGTAAACGATGAAAAAGGAACAGTTTTTATATATGATTTGCTGAAAGAACAAATTATTGAGCAAATAGAAATTGGCAAAAATGCAGATTATGAAGGTATTGAAGTAGTGGATGATGAGATTTTCATCATGAAAAGTAATGGTAAAATTAAAGGATTTAAAATAAACGGAGGAGAAGAAAGAAAAATTGACTGTACCAATGAAGATGTAAAAGAATATGAAGGTTTAGGCTATAATCCTACAACAAAAAGCCTTTTGTTAGTTACCAAAGAGCTTAAAAAAAATAAAAACGACAAAAAAGTGATTTATGCCTACGATTTAGAAAAAGAAACCTTTGCCAAGAATATTTCTATTTCGGAAGATATGACAAGAGGCAGCGATGGAAAAAAGACATTTGCACCTTCGGGAATTGCCGTACATCCACTCACAGGCGAACTTTATGTTATTTCTTCACAAGGAAAAAAACTATTAATTTTATCGGCAGCAGGAGAACAATTGGTTTTGGTAGAATTAGACGACAAACTGTTTCGTCAGCCAGAGGGTATTTGCTTTACACCAAATGGTGATTTGTATATTTCGTCAGAAGGAGAAAAAGGAGATGGGTATATTTTGAAGTTTTCATCCAAATAAACCTATCTCCTTCTATTTTGCTTTTAACTTTTATCGTGGTCTATCGACTATTTAGTTTTCCATCAAAAACCCTTTTATGAAGTCATCGATTTCGCCATTTAGCACAGCCTCAGTATTTGAAGTTTGAATATTAGTTCGGTGGTCTTTTACTCGTCGGTCGTCTAATACATAGCTTCTGATTTGTGAACCCCACTCGTTTTTCATTTTTCCGGCTTCAGTTTCAGCTTTTGCAGCATTGCGTTTGTCAACTTCCAATTGATAGAGTTTAGACTTCAACATTTGCATAGCACGCTCACGGTTTCCGAGCTGACTTCTATCAACCTGACAAACAATCACAATGCCCGAAGGTTTGTGCGTAAGCTGTACTTTTGTTTCTACTTTATTTACATTTTGCCCACCAGCACCACCAGAGCGAGAAGTTTGGATTTCAATATCAGCAGGATTGATCTCAATCGTAATGGTATCATCAACCAAAGGTGTAACAAACACCGAAGCAAATGAAGTATGACGACGGGCATTTGAATCGAAAGGCGAAATTCTGACCAAGCGATGCACGCCATTTTCAGATTTCAAGAAACCATAGGCCATTGGTCCTTCGATTTGTAATGAAACTGATTTTACGCCAGCCGTATCGCCATCTTGAAAATCAAGCTCTGAAACTTTATAACCTTTTTTGTTTGCCCACATCAAATACATCCGCATCAACATACTTGTCCAGTCTTGGCTTTCAGTACCGCCTGCACCAGCATTTATTTCGAGAATCGCACTAAATTGGTCTTCTTCGTTAGAAAGCATTCGTTTCAACTCCAAATCTTCCAATACAAGTTCTACTTTTTTGCCTTCCTCGTCCACTTCTTCCTCAGTTACGTCGCCCGCTTCATAAAACTCATAAAGCGTTTCGAGGTCGCCGATTACGGCATCGGCATTTTCGTAGCCGCCCGTCCAGCCTTTCAATACACGTACTTGTTTCATTACGGTTTCGGCTTTTGTGGCATCAGTCCAAAACTCAGGTTGTGCAGTTTGTTGTTCTAAATCTTCGAGTTGTTCTTTTTTGCTATCGTAGTCAAAGATACCCCCTCAAAGCCGCTAATCTGGCCTTTAACTCCTTCAATTGTTCGGTAGTCATATTATTTGTGAAATGAATGATTAAAGTACAAAATTAGGCATATTTGCTTAGAAAACCATCTTTTATAAATAAAGACGTTAAAGATAAAATAGCTCGCAAATGAATGAGGTATATTTTTGATTTTGTATTTTTAAATCTCTTAAATCAACTCGAAATCTTTGAGAGTTTAGAAAATATTTTTACTTTCTTGAAAACATGGGGGGCAAGGGGTGCAAATGTATATAAATGCTACCATTTTGCAAATATGTCAATTTTTCTTGTTTTACAAATTATGCGAATAAATTTCAATAAAATTTTCATATCACTTTCGCATCAAAAACGCCTGTCAAAATCTTTCCTTCTCGCTTTACTTGCAGCCAAATTCTGTAATTCCCTGTTTTCGGAAAAACATAAGGAAAAGTAACCTCACCACCATGATGCCCATTGGCTTCGTGTTTCATATCACCCATCAAAAATTTATCTCGATCGGCTTCGGTCATTGTTTGAAGTTTTGCCAATACATTATCTATACTATCTCTAAATCGTTTTGGGTTATTCAGATTAGGTCGTTGATTAGTTGTTTCAGCAATTCGTTTTTGCATTATCTGCACGGCAGTCGTCGAAAAAGTGCCATTTGGATGCAAATGAATATAAACCGAACCATCATCTTTTATGACGGCAGCGTGTCCCATCATGCCTAAGTAAGTTTGTAATTTAGCAGCTTTTCCGTCGGGAGCGAGTACCGAAAATTTCAAATCATAGACTTTTCCAGCCATCAATTTTTGATTAGGTATTTCTTCCCAAACTATGCTCGAACCATCTTGCAGAGGTGTTTTTACTCCTTGCGTTCCACATATTGTAATAGTCGCATCTCGGAGTAAATTAGCCTTTGTATTGATTGCATTTGTAACTACATAGGTATCGTCCGAATCGCCTGATAGCACAGATAAAACGTTTACTTTGGGTGTTTGCGGAATTTCTACGGTATCAGTAATGGTATTTTGCAAGCCATGAAAACGTAATACGTCGGCATAAATTAAATATTTTCCTGCGGGTAAATTAGGCAAAATGGCTTCAAAAGTAACGGTATCTTTTCGCACAGGATGAAGGTGAGCAAAAGCATCCATCGTACCTTCTTTTACTAAAAATAGGTGCATTAGTTTGCCGTGGTCAGGAACAATAAAACTTGTCAAACGCCCTTTTACAGAAGTCGAATCAATCATAAAACTCAAAACTCTTTGCCCATTTTCTATCTTTATTTTTGAAGTAGCTGTATATGGCTGATACATAAATCGCTGATAATCAGCCGATTCTGAATTCCACCACATATTTCCACCAAACAATAATAATCCGCAAAACGAAGCCCCAATGGTAGAGCCAACTAAACGTCGTCTTTGTGTTTTTTTATCAAGAAACTGTCCCGATTTCAGCAAACTATCACCAGTACTTGCACCAATAATAGTGGTCATAATTCCGACTAAAAGCAAAGCTAAACCTGCCAAAATCCAACCTAACGAACTTGGTAGTTTTCGTTGAGCTGTTGAAAGTGCCGCAATCGGAATCAACACTTCACCTTTGCCCCTTGCTCCTTCAATCGTAATTTTTACACTGGCAGCACCACTTTCCATGAGCCAAATTTGCCCATCATAGCTTCCTGCTGCAGTCAAAATACCTTCATCAGAGCGTGGAGAACCTTCATCGCCTGTAAAAAAATAAATCGGACTCATTTTCACACTCGTAATGTCCTTACCATCAACCATTACAGAAATTTTGGCAGTGCCAGGAATTACATCGGGCGGCTCTACATAAACTTGTACTTGATAATTGCCCGCTTTGCCTTCCTGCACAACTCCCGCACTTCCGATATGGGCAAAAGTGATGAATGGAGTAGAAAAAAGTAATAATATTGTAAGAAAATTATTTCTTGATTTTAAATATGTCATTTCAATTTGTTTTAGGTCTTTTCTAAAATTAAAATTACACAATTTTATATTGATTTGGAAGATTACATGAATGAAAAATTTCTAATAGCTAATAAAGAATTTTCTTCCGAGGCTAATATTAGTGTAGTTTTATAATTTAATCAGTTTTAACTTTTTTCAGGATTATACATTACATCATTCCCACATTTTAGGCAACAAGTCTATTATTTAGTCTTTTACTTCTAAAAACTCACTTTCCCTTATTTCTGTCTTGTTTTTTAATCGTTTATCATCCCTTTGTGTAAATCAAATCAATAACCCAGTTAAAAATGTGTGAATGATGTAACTATTCTCTAAAGTTATATAACAGATATAATATCAAATTATTCGACCTTTACATTGCCTAAAATTGATTCAATTACTTGCTGTATTTGATATTGAACTGGATAAGTTTTCCAAACAAGCAATTCGGGAGATAAATATGATAGAGGTAAAGAAAGAGGGTGTTTTGCTTAAAAAAACGACTTTTGGTTTTGAAAATGAGGGAGTATTGAATCCTGCGGTTATACAGGAAGATGGCATCATCCATCTTTTCTATAGAGCAGTAAGCAAAGGTAATTTTTCAACAATTGGTTATTGCAAATTGAAAGACCCGATAACGATTGAAGAACGTTTGAATATACCTGTGATTTTTCCACAAGCAACCCACGAATCTAAAGGTATTGAAGACCCTCGGATTGTAAAAATTGATGATTTATATTACCTCACCTATACGGCTTATGATGGCATAAATGCTTTGGGAGCTTTGGCAACATCGAAAGATTTAGTGCATTGGGAAAAATTGGGGTTGATAACTCCTCAAATCTGCTATGATGAGTTTAATCGATTTGCCAGCTCAATTAATGCTCTTAATGAAAAATACCATCGTTATAATGGAACAGGAGGAACTTATGAAAAGCAAGGCAAAAAAATGTTACTTTGGGATAAAAATGTTATTTTCTTTCCAAGAAAAATAAAAGATAAATTTTATTTCCTACATCGGATAAAACCCGATATTCAAATCGTTTCAATAAATAATCTAAATGAGCTTACTCCTGACTTTTGGCAAACATACTTTCTTCATTTTAATCAGAACATAGTGCTTGCATCACAATACGAACACGAAGTAAGTTACATAGGAGGAGGTTGCCCACCGATAGAAACAGCAGAGGGTTGGTTAATAATTTATCATGGTGTACGTGATACACTTAAAGGCTATGTTTATTCGGCTTGTGCAGCGTTGCTTGATTTAGAAAATCCACAGCAAGAAATTGCTCGCTTACCATATCCATTATTTAAGCCCGAAGAGACTTGGGAGTTGGAGGGAGAAGTAAACAATGTTTGTTTCCCTACGGGTTCAGTTTTATTTGAAGATACACTTTATATTTATTATGGTGCTGCCGATGAGCAAATTGCTGTAGCATCTGTTAGTATGTCTAATTTATTAAATGAATTATTACTAAATCCCATAAATAAATGAGAAATGAAAGTTTTTTTAATCATACCGCTATATTGCCATTTAGCAAGCAAAAAATTAGTGCAAGAAACAGAACGTATTTGTTGGATACTACCCATCAATTACCCGAAATTTTATTCATTACTTCATACCCTCCTCGTGAGTGTGGTATAGCTACCTACTCACAAGATTTGATAAAAGCATTGAATAATAAATTTAGCAATTCATTCAAAATAAGTATTTGTTCTTTAGAGTCTGAAAACGAAAAGCATGTTTATAGTGATGAAATCAAATATATTCTCGACACCGATAATTCAAATGCTTTTATTAAATTGGCAGAGATTATCAATGATAATGATGCCATTGAAGTAATAATGATTCAACACGAATTTGGTTTCTTTAGTAAAAAAGACAAAGAATTTAAACAATTTTTAAATCTTCTCAACAAACCTACTATCATTGTTTTCCATACAGTGCTACCAAATCCTGATGATGCATTAAAAAACAAAGTACAGGAAATTTCTCATTTGTGTGAGTCTATCGTTGTGATGACCAATGCTTCTGCAAAAATATTGGAAAATGATTATAGCATTTCAGACAATAAAATTTCTATTATTCCGCATGGTACCCACTTAGTTGCTCATTCAGATAATGAATTTTTAAAGAAAAAATATAATTTAACAGACAAAAAAGTTCTCTCTACTTTTGGATTACTAAGTTCAGGAAAAAGTATTGAAACTACTTTAGAGGCACTGCCAGCCATCGTTAAGATAAATCCTGATGTGCTGTTTCTAATTATCGGCAAAACACATCCTGGAGTTGTAAAGCAAGAAGGAGAAAAATACCGTCTTATGCTTGAAGCAAAAGTACAATCATTGCAACTTCAGCAGCACGTAAAATTTATAAATCAGTATTTGAAATTAACTGACTTGTTGGAATATTTGCAATTGACCGATATCTATTTATTTACCTCAAAAGACCCAAATCAAGCAGTAAGCGGCACTTTTTCTTATGCCATGAGTTGTGGTTGTGCTATTATTTCTACGCCAATCCCACACGCAAGAGAAGTACTAAAAGATGATGCAGGAATTATCATTAATTTTGGAAACTCACAGCAATTAGCTAAGGCAGTAAATAGCTTATTGAAAGATGAAGTTTTAAGAAAAAATATTAGTTTAAACAGCTTACATACTATTGTACCATCGGTGTGGGAAAATGCTGCCATTGCTCATGCTTTGTTGTTTGAAAAAATTAGTGAGAATCAGATTTCATTGAATCATAAAACTCCAATAGTCAATCTGGATCATATAAAAAGACTGACTACTAATTTTGGGATGATTCAATTTTCTATTATCAACCAACCTGATATTAGTTCAGGCTATACTTTAGATGACAATGCTCGAGCAATGGTGGCGATATGCCAGCATTACGAATTGACAAGGGATGAAGAAGATTTGAAATATATTCATATTTACTTCAATTTTATCAATTATTGTCTGCAATCCGAAGGCTCATTTCTGAATTATGTTGATAAAGATGGCAGTTTTACAGAACAAAACTATGAAACCAACTTGAATGATTCGAATGGAAGAGCAATTTGGGCATTAGGATATTTGATTTCCTTGAGCGATTTACTACCGCAAGAACTAGTAGCCGATGCTGAATTTACCATTCAAGCAGCCCTATCTAAAGCCAACGCCATTCATTCAACACGTGCTATGGCATTTATAATAAAGGGTTTATATTATCGCAATATCAATAATGAGTCGCCTCAAGATATAGCATTAATCAAAGAGCTTGCCAACCGATTAGTGCAAATGTATAGACACGAAGCGGAGACTGATTGGAATTGGTTTGAAAGTTATTTAACTTATGGTAATAGTATTTTGCCCGAAGCTCTTCTATGTGCTTGGTTAGCAACTGGTATTTCGATTTACAAACAAATTGCTAAATCTTCTTTTGATTTTCTTTTGTCAAAGATTTTTAGAGAAAACCAAATAAAAGTAATTTCTAACAAAGGATGGCTATATAAAGCGAGGGAGTCAGATCAGATAGTAATCGGAGGAGAACAACCTATTGATATTGCTTACACGATTTTGGCTTTAAGGAAATTTTTCCATGTTTTTGAAGATGAAACCTATAAAAATAAGATGAAAATAGCTTTCGATTGGTTTTTAGGGAATAATCACCTGCACCAAATTATTTATAATCCTTGCACGGGTGGGTGTTATGATGGATTGGAAGATAGTTATATAAATCTTAATCAAGGAGCAGAATCAACGGTGAGCTATTTAATGGCACGATTAGCAATTGAAAAAACTTTTAGGACTGAACAAAAAGTTAAATATCAAAGCCAACATTATTTAAAACTAAGTACCTAATTGAGTATATTTATCCGTTATTTTCTGAAGTCCCCACATATATCCATAGTGAAAAAAGCAATTATTATAACGATTGCTTTTTTCATTTTGGATTGTTTTTTTGTATAAACCTATTGCATATCGTATTTTTTTCTATAATTTTGATAAAAAGATGAAACTTTATATTAAATACGACATAAATATAATCTGTAAAAAAGTATTACAAGAACAATTAGATAAATTAGAATTACCGTATGCGTTGATAGGTTTTGGAGAAGTAGAAATAAAAGATAGTGTTGAAAGCGAAAAACTCAAACACCTTAGTTCAAGCTTACAAGAGTATGGAATTGAAATAGTAGAAAGCAATAAAAGTATTCTTGTTCAGAAAATAAAAGATGCTATAATAGAGATGATTTATATGGAAGAGAAGCTTCCTACATCAAAAATCTCTGCTTTTTTAGCCGATAAATTAGGATACAGTTATGGATATATCTCTAATCTTTTTGCCGACGTTACTTATACTTCAATCGAAAGTTTTATTATTCTACATCGAATCGAATTTGCAAAACAACTAATAACTATTGGCGAATTGACATTTACCGAAATTGCCCATAAACTCAATTATAGTAGTATTGCACATTTTTGTACGCAATTTAAAAATACAACAGGACTTACTCCCACCGCTTTTAAGCGAATTATTATTCAACGACGGAATAATAATATTAACAAAAATATATAAGCCAAAATAAAAAACTAATTTAACAATAACTATATGCAAAACGAGCCAATCCATATATTACTTGCTGATGATGACGAGGATGATAGAAATTTTTTTGTAGATGCTATTAAAGAATTAAAAATAAATACCATTGTCAACGTAGTAAAAGATGGACAGGAGTTGATAAACCACCTTAATCATGCCGATAATTTTTTGCCTCACGTTGTTTTTCTTGATCTTAATATGCCCTTTAAAACAGGAATAGACTGTTTAAACGAAATAAAAAGAATTGATCGTTTAAAAGATATTGCCATTGCGATTTATTCTACGTCATCGTCGGAAAAAGATATTGAAGAAACCTTCGTTAGAGGGGCCAATGTTTATATAAAAAAACCAAATAGTTTTTCATCCCTCAAAAAGGTATTATCACAAGTAATTACTCTCAACTGGCAATACCATACATCGGGCTTAAACAGAGATAATTTTTTATTAAGTATTTAATTTAAGGAATTAGGCAATGAGTTATTAACCTTTTTCATTGCCTAATATCCATTATCGTATGAATCCTAAAGTAATTTATACTTCATCTTATATATTAAAGGGTGTTTTCTTAGCATCGCTGTTCCTATTAGTTATTATCTCCAGTATCACTTATAGACATACTGTTACACTAAAAGAATCTTCCGAAGAGGTAGTGCATTCTCATAAAGTTAATCTCGAATTAGAGGAGTTATTATCATATATCAAAGATGCCGAAACAGGGCAACGAGGCTACATTATAACACATGATACCACTTTTCTTATACCCTTCAATAATGCTTACAAAAATGTTAGTCGATCTTTCAATCTATTAAAAGAATTAACAGCAGATAACATACAGCAGCAAAAAAATTTAGATTCCCTCAAACATCTAATCAATATGCGATTTGCATTCTTAGAAATGGGATTACAGAAAGATTCCTTAACCCCTTTCAATAAATCCAATAAAAGTGCATTACATATAAATTTATTGAAAGGTAAAGATATAATGAACATTATCCGTTTGCACATCAAAGAGATGATTGATTTAGAAATGAGAGGCTTAAAAGGACGGGAGCAAAAATATCAAAGCGAAGTTTCTTTTACGCCTCTTTTTACTTTCTCGCTTTTTCTTTTCTCGTTGCTGATTTTTGTTCTTTCTTACTTAATGATTAATAGAAATTTTGATATTCTCAAAAAATCAAACGCACAACTAACAATTATAACCGAATCTTTCAAACAAGCAGAAGTAATAGGTGAGTTTTGCTTTACACAATGGAACTCGGAAACAAATGAGCTTTATTATTCCGACAATTTATATAAATTGTTAGGGTGTAAACCAAAATCATTTGAACCAAATAATGAAAATTATATAAATTTTGTCCATCCAGAAGATAAGTATATTGTTAATGAAGAAGCAGAAATAATGACTAATGGAGGTGTAATTTACCCTCGTTTTTATAGAATCATACGCAAAGATGGCGAATTGCGTTATTTTACATCAGTGGGGAAATTTATTTCAAATATTGAAAACAATAGGACATATATCGGCATCATTAAAGATATCACTCAAAGCTATTTAGATAGTGAAAATTTAGAGCAAAAAAATCGCAAGTTAGAAGAAGCAAATGCCGCCTTGTTGATTACAACTGAATCTTTTAAGCATGCTGAAGAAATAGGTAAATTTAGTAGCTGGATGTGGGATTTAGAAACCAATAAATTGATATATTCTGATAATCAGTATCGTCTGTTGGGCTGTGAGCCACAATGCTTTGAACCAACAATCGAAAACTTTCTTGAATTTGTTCACCCCGACGATAAGCATGTTATCACACAAGGAAACGAGCTGGTGATGAATGAAGATAAATATCCAGCCGCTTTTTTTAGAATTATTCGTAAAGATGGTAAACTGCATTATTTTAAATCTTTAAGTAAAATATTAGAGAATATTGGGGGTAATAAAATGCTGATTGGTATAAATAGTGATGTTACGGAGCAGCACCTAAACAATGTAGTATTAGAAGATAAAAATCGTGAGTTAGAGCGTACCAACACTGAGCTGGCTTCTTTTAACCATGTAGCCAGCCATGATTTGCAAGAACCGCTTCGTAAAATACAATTATTTATCTCTCGCATTAGTGAAAAAGATAGAGGAGGTATGTCGGATGCTGGTAGAGAATATTTGGAAAAGATTCAAGTATCTGCCCACAGAATGCGAGTACTTATTGATGATTTATTATTGTTTTCACGCACCAACAAATCGGAGAAAGTTTTTGAAACAGCTGATTTAAATGTCCTATTAGAAAATGCCCAACAAGAGTTAGCAGAAACGATTGAAGAAAAGGAAGCCGTGATACAGGCTGAACCATTGCCTTTATTGAAGGTAATTCCTTTTCAGATGCAGCAATTATTTCTAAATTTAATTGGTAACGCCTTAAAATACAGTCAGACAGGTGTTAGTCCAGTAATAAAAATTACATGTGAAAAAATAATAGCACAACAATATCCTGTCATAAAAAAAGACACTTTAGATTACTATTACAAAATCTCTATGAGTGATAATGGCGTAGGTTTTGACCAGCAATATGCCGAAAATATTTTTGTTCTCTTTCAAAGATTACACGACACCAACAAATATTCGGGTACTGGCATTGGTCTTGCTATCTGCAAAAAAATTGTTGAGAACCACGGTGGTTTCATTATAGCAGAAGGTCAACCTGAGGTGGGTTCTGTATTTACAATCTTTCTTCCTGCATAAAATTTCCTCACCTACTTTTCTTGATTTTATATAATGTGTGAATCATGTAACTTATTCTTAAAGTTATGTAATACATATTATGTAGCCAGTGCTGAACTTTGTTGAATAATATTTACTTAATGATTTTTGCACTAGAGAATTAACATTTTCTTTAAATCCATACTTATATGAAGAAGGTAGCCATTGAACAATTTGATAATTTAATGTTTTTGTTAGTTTTTTTAATGATTGTCATTATGAATGCTTGCAAATCTTAAGTTAGCCAACAAGCTTTAATAATTCACACATACTTTTTACACATACACACAATGAAAATATTATTTCATACAACTTTTATTATAACAATCTTATTTGGGGTAGCCTCTTGCAAAAATACATCGAAACCTAATGATGTTAACTCGTTTGCAAGTCTTAGTATGGGCAACAACAATATAAGTTCTGAAGCAATTATTGCTGAAGAAAAAGAAAAAGATTCAAAATTTTTGTTTGACGTAGCCAGAGTTAGTTTAGAAGATATTAAACTAGGAAAGTTGGTACAGAAATATAGCACCTCAGCAGAAGTGAAAGAATTAGGAGAAATGATGGAAGATGCTCACACCCAAATTTTAAATGAAATAAGAGCACTTGCAAAAAGCAAAATGATAGATATGCCTACTTCGCTAAGCGAGAGGGCACAAGAAGATTATATCAGTTTGAGTAGTAAATCGGGGAAAGACTTCAATGTAGAGTATTGCGATATGATGGTGATAGGGTATAAAGATACCATAGCCAAGTTTGAGAAAAACTATGCCGAATCGAAGGATACAGATATTAAACAATGGATAATAGATACCCTTCCCGAATTGCGAAAACATCTTAATCATTCCGTTGCCTGTCAAAGGAAGTCGGAAAAAATGTAATAGATAAGGTAAGAGTAATGTAAGAATTATATGGAGTAAAACGCTGACAATCAGCCATTTGCTTAGTTGAAGAAAGGAGAAAAAGATTAAAGTTTAGTAATCAATCAGTTATAGTCGGTTAGTCTGTTTGTATAAAAAAATCCAAAAATAACAATAAATATTTTCTCACACTTTAAAACTACAAAAATGGAGACTACAGAAAAAATGCCAGCTCAAAAAAGCAGTAAAAAACAAAGCAAATCGGAAGTAGCACAAGGCTTACGAGATTTATTTGTAGATGAGTTAAAGGATATATACTGGGCTGAAAAAGCACTCACACAAGCAATTCCTAAAATGATTGATAAGGCAACCGACGAGGAGTTAGTAGAAGCATTAACCAAGCACCTCCAGGAAACCAGAGAACATGTATCACGATTGGAAGAAGTTTTCTCTTCAATTGGTGAAAAAGCGGAAGCCAAAGAATGTAAAGCTATGGTGGGTTTGATTAAAGAAGCCGAAGAAATAATGAATAGTACCGAAGAGGGTATGGTAAGAGATGCGGGAATTATTTCGGCAGCACAAAAGGTAGAGCATTATGAAATAGCAACTTATGGAACACTTTATGCGTTTGCCAATACTTTAGGAGAGGAAGACGCCGCCGATATGCTGGAAGAAACCTTAGAAGAAGAAAAAGCAGCCGATGAAACACTTTCTGGAATTGCAGAATCTTCAATAAATGTAGCTGCAGCTGGTGTAGATGGCGAAGATGCAGATTGAAAAGTGATATAAGCTAATGAATAATATAAAATGCTTAATAAACACAACAAAATATGCTCATAATCGACTTTTTTGTAGGTCAGTTTAAGGTTTCATTTTATATTATTCATTAACATAATTTATATTTTCTTAAAAATAAAATCCACACAACATTTTATTCTATTACAAAAATACTTATCCACACACAACTTATATTCACAACAAACTAATTTATAAACAGCTATTAAATTCACACAACTTACAAATTTAATTTTATTCTCACTTTATTCTAAAAAAACAAACATTATGGGCAATCTACTTTATATAATCGCAGTAATTCTTATTATCTCTTGGGCAATTGGTTTTTTTGCTTTTAGTGTAGGAGGTATTATACATGTATTACTTATAATTGCCGCCATTTCTATTATATTGAGAGTTATTCAAGGAAATAAAAGTTTAAAATAAACATAATTAACAATTAAAGAAAAACAACCATGAGATCAGGAAAAGTATTATTGGGCGTATTAGCAGGCGTAGCTGCTGGTGCATTGATGGGCATTTTGTTTGCCCCTGAGCAAGGTGCAAGAACAAGAAAAAAAATATTGAACAAAGGCGAAGGTTATGCTGATGGCTTGAAAGATAAATTTGATGATTTTGTAGATTCTTTAAATAAAAAATACCAAAATACTCTCAAAGAAGTAGATAGTATGGTATCAAAAGGAAAAGCAAAATACGATGATGGTAAACAAGAAATAGATGACTTGGTAGCAAAAGGAAAAACAAAATACGATGACGCTAAGCAAGAAATGGATATGTTAGCGGCTAAAGGTAGAAATAAATATGAAGATTCGAAAAATGAAGTTGCTTGAATATATATTTAATTAACCTTACTAATGGCATGATTGATATTCTTTCATGCCATTAGTAAATTAAAAACAAATCAAATGATGACCAACAATGAAACACCAATAGAAACGCTTTTTGAAAAAGCGGAAGATTATGGCAAAACAACTTTGGCACTATTAAAGCTAAAAGCGGTAGATAAATCTGCCGATTTTGTGTCTTCTTTTGTTACGCAGTTCGTTTTTTTTATGGTCGTTACAATGTTTATCATTATTATCAATATTGGACTTGCTTTGTGGATAGGAGATTTGCTTGGTAAATCTTACTATGGTTTTTTTGTAATAGCAGGTTTCTATGGAATTATCAGTATTTTACTTCGTTCATATATGGACAAATGGATTAAAGTACCGATAAGCAATTTTATTATCTCTCAAATATTAAAATAATAGAATTATTATGAAAAATGAAACAGATATATTAAAGGACAGAATTAGCTTATTGGAAAACCGCCAAGCTCAAGAATTAATGTTATTAAAAGACAATATTCATCTTTCCTATCAAAGTTTAAGACCAATAAATCTTATTAAAAGTACTTTAAATGAAGTAGCTTTATCTTCTGACATAAAAGATGGTATTTTCAACAATGTTATTGGTTTGATAACAGGCTACCTATCCAAAAAAGTTTTATTTGGAGCAAGCCATAATCCTATAAAAAGAGTTGTAGGAACAGTTTTGCAATTTGCTATTGCCCAAGTAGTGTCAAAAAATGCACATACAATTAAAGCAATCGGCGAAGTTTTGATAAGGCGTATATTTGAAAATAGACAAAGAAGGAAACAAAAAACGCTTATTATAACAGAAAACTGATTATTTCAGGCACAAGCACAGTCGAAAGCCCCCAATCAAGTATTAGAGTAATAACTGTAATTTAGATATAAGTTTAGTTACTGCCATTTAATATAATTATTGATAATTCCCCTCTGAAACTATAAATTTCTGCATAATGTGTGAATATTACAAAAAAATCTAAATATTCTGTAATACTTCATATTTCGGAAATATTCACCTTTGTTATATAATTATCAGCAACTATTAAATATTAAAAACAATGGCAAACTTAACAGAATTAAAGGGAAACTGGAACGAAACTAAAGGCAAATTGAAACAAAAATTTGCTATGCTTACAGATGACGATTTATTGTTTGCAGAAGGTAAACAAGATGAAATGGTAGGCAGACTTCAAGTTAAACTTGGTAAAACAAAAGAAGAAATTCATCAACTTATTGCTGACGCATAAAATCCTCATTGATTTAGACACTCCATAAGAGATAAATAATTTTTTTTAAAAGGCATTTAAAAAAAATTTGACGCTATATAAATCCACACAATATTTTTTCTCGTAAGTACAATTACAAATCGTTTAAATATTTATATAAATATTTAATTTTTCATTTAAACTATTTTTTTTATTATGCACAAATCACAACTTAATTCATCGAGAACACAGCGTTCTGCTGATGAAGTGCCTTCGGGCAACCGACGCAACTTTTTACGTACTGCAGGTCTTACAACTGCCGCAGGTGTCGCCTTTTTAGCAGTTGGCTGTAAGAAAGATGACGAACCTATTGTAACACCAAGTACCGTAGATTTAGGTTCTGGCGATGTTGGAATTTTAAACTATGCTTATGCTCTTGAGCAATTGGAAGCAGCTTTTTACACGCAAGTCATCGCAACGCCTTATTCAGGCATATCTGCTTCTGAATTAGCATTATTGACGGATATTAGGGATCACGAAATTATACACAGAGAGTTTTTTAAAGCGGCTCTGGGCACTAATGCCATAAAAGGATTGGAAGTAGATTTTTCAAAAATTGATTTTTCGAGTCGTGCAAGTGTTTTGGGAACTGCCAAAGTTTTTGAAGATACAGGAGTAGCAGCCTACAATGGAGCAGGAAAATTGATAAAAGATGGTGGATATTTGCTTTTAGCAGGTAAAATCGTTTCAGTAGAAGCTCGTCATGCCGCAGTTATCCGTGATTTGTTGGAACCTTTTACTACCTCTTTCGCTGGTGATGATATTATTGACGGAAACGGTTTGGATGCAGCAAAAAAACCTGCGGATATCCTTGCAGCTGTACAACCTTTTGTGAAAACCCCGTTGAGTGGAGCTAATCTTCCAACGAGCTAATACAAATAAGATTTAACTAATAAGGAAACTTATTATCAATTTTTCAAAAACATTTAAAAACACACAGATAATCATGAATATTTTCAAGATATTATCAGACATAGAAAAAGTAGATGGAGAAGTCTTTGAAAGACTCGAACATGTATCACGCCGAAGTATGTTCAGTACATTTAGTAGAAAACTTGCCGCCGTTGCCGTGCCAACTGTGGTAGCCAGTATGCTCAACAAAGCTTATGCTACTACACCAGGTGCAATTGATGTATTAAATTTTGCATTGACACTTGAGTACCTCGAAGATGAATTTTACAAGAAAGGTGTTGCAACATCTGGTTTAATTCCTGCAACTGATAGGGCTACTTTTGCTCAAATCAGTAAACACGAAACTCAGCACGTTAATTTCTTAAAATCAGCCTTAGGTGCAAAAGCAGTTGCTAAACCTAATTTTGATTTTACTGCTAAAGGTGCTTTTGCCGACGTTTACTCTAATTATAAAACGTTTGCTATTGTTTCTCATGCTTTAGAGGATACAGGTGTACGTGCATATAAAGGACAAGCAGGTAACTTAATGGCAGCAGAAGACAAACCTTTGTTGGAATATGCCCTACAAATACACTCAATTGAAGCTCGTCACGCAGCTGTTGTACGTCGCTTATTGAATACAAGAGGATTTGCACCTGGATTAAAAGGGTGGATTACATTGAATCAAGATAGTCCAGCAGCTGTATATGCTGGTGATAATAATTTGATTCAAGGCGGTGTTAATTTGGCAGGATTGGCGGGTAAAAGCAATGAAGCTATTAGCGAAGCCTTCGATGAACCATTGACAAAAGAGGCTGTGTTGGCAATTGCAGGACCATTTATTGCTTAAAAATAACTTTTAAATTATGAAAAGAGTCGGTGCTGCAAAAGCATAGACTCTTTTTTGTATTTGATGGTTATCATTAAAATCTTCCTTTTTAAATTATTTCTCAATCAATCGCTTTTATTAGAGATTTTTTAAAAGTGAAAATTTAAAACCGTACACAAATAATAATACTTGGAGAAATTAGACGAGTAAAAGACAAACTCGCCTAATTTTGTAAAAATATATAATTATAATATGTAC
>NZ_JAYWCU010000026.1:0-11740 GCF_043780375.1 Emticicia sp.
TTTGAAAGCATAGCACCGCTACGGTTGAAAAATTTACTCAATTTGTAGCCGAAAAGATGGTGTTTTTCGACTTAAAATACTTTCGCAGGAAGTCTAATATATAAAGCAAATTACTCATAGCTTAATTTCTTAGATAAAATGCAAAAAAAACTATTTCTATTGCTGCTTATGGCAGTATGTTCAGCTACTGCTTTTTCTCAAATTACAACGTCATCGTTGAATGGTGAGGTAAAAAGCGACAAAAATGAATTATTACCAAGTGCTACAATAAAAGTAGTTTTTTTGCCTACTGGTAGTCAGTATAGCACTTCTACTCGTGAAGATGGGCGGTTCAATTTACCAAATCTCCGCAGTGGTGGACCTTATTTGATTTTGGCAAGTTTTGTGGGCTATGAAACCGATTCTCTGACGAATGTTTATTTGGAGTTAGGTTCTAATACATCTTACAGTTTAGTCCTAAAAGATGCTTCTCAGGCATTGAATGAAGTAGTTGTAAAATCAGGAAAAAATGATTTTATCAATGACAAACGTAAAGGAACTGCTACAAATATTACCGATTTGAACAAATTACCGAGCCTAAATCGAAGTATCCAAGATGCTACTCGCACAATGGCTTCGGGCAATTTGAACTCCTTTGGCGGCAGTAATTACCGTTATAATAACCTCAGTATTGATGGCATTGCTCACAACGATGCCTTCGGTTTTCAAGAACCCACAAGTGGTGCAGGCGGTTCGGTTGCTTCGGGTACGCCTGGGGCATTATCTCGCACACAACCCATTAGTATGGACGTTTTGCAGGAAATTCAAGTCAATTTATCGCCTTATGATGTCAGTATTGGCAGTTTTACGGGCGGAAGTATTAATGCTGTTACCAAAAGTGGTACGAATCAAACCCACGGAACAATCTATAATTTCTCGAAAAATCAATACACAACTGCCAAATTAAACGATGCAGGAACAAGCAAACGCCTTGCTTTTGGTGATTATCAGACGGGTGTAAGTTTGGGCGGAGCTATCAAAAAAAATAAGCTATTTTATTTTGGAAATTTTGAATATTCCACTCGATACGAGCCAGTTTTATTTGAAGCAGGTTCTACGCAATCCATTTTTTCAGTAGCTGATATTGAACGTATCTCAACTTTCCTGAAAAATAAGTATAATTATGATGTAGGTAGTTACGATAAGTTTGAATTAAATACAAAAAACGCCAAAGCCTTTTTACGATTTGACGCTAATTTGAATGACAAAAACAAGTTGGTAGTTCGCTATAATTTTGTTGATGCCAAAGCCGAAAATCTCACTCGAGGGCCAACGATTATGAATTTCGGTAGTCAAGCCTTCACACACAATAGCGTAACGCATAGTTTAGCGACCGAACTAAGCACTCGCATTTCCAATCGGGTTTTTAATAAGTTGATTGCGGGCGTGAGTCAAGTTTACGACCAAAGAGATACACCTGGTGATTTATTTCCACACACCGAAATTACTTACAAAACTTCAGGAACGATTTTCTTGGGAACTTATCGTGAAGCGGCGATTTTTGGCATGAAACAAAATGCGGTTGAAATTACCGACAACTTGAATGTTTACTTAAAAAATCATTCTTTGACTTTTGGCACGCACAACGAATTGTATAATTTCCAATATTCATTCGTAACACCGTGGAATGGTCGATGGGCGTATTCGAGCATTGATAATTTCTTGGCAGAAAAACCTTCTCGTATCAGAGGAACGTATCATTTTGGAGAAAACACAAGAGATTATAACCAACAAAATCCATCAGCAGCATTTAGAGCTTGGTTGATGAGTTTTTATGTGCAAGATGAATTTAATTTGACCTCAAAAATAAATATTTCTGTAGGAGTTCGCCTCGAAACTGGCATATTTCCTGACCAAACAAATCTGAGTCCTGATGTTATTAAAACGCCAGAATTTAGTCATTATAGTTCAAAAATTAAATCAAATGTAGTGTTAAGCCCTCGTTTTGGCTTTAATTGGCAATTAGATAATAACAAAAAATTACAACTACGTGGCGGAAGTGGTGTGTTTTCAGGAAGAGTACCTTTTGCTTGGTTTGCTTACAATTATTTGTATAACGGCCAACAATTTGGTAACGTAGATATACGTCCAACCACTGTTATTCAGCAGACTTTGGATGTTGCATCATTGACAAGTGCCACTTCGGTGAAAAGGGAAATAAATTTGATTGACCCTAATTTCAAATTACCACGTGTTTGGCGGTCGAACTTGGCTCTTGATATGCAATTACCCAAAGGTTATATGCTGACAGTAGAAGGACTTTATACAAAAACGATTTACGACGTGCTGTACCAAAATCTCAATTTAAAGCCAAATGTCAAGCAATTTGTGGGCAACGATAACCGAGATATTTATGTTGGAAGTGGCGATGCTCAACGCATCAATCCGCAGTTTACTAGTGTATTTTTACTAACAAATACTCGTCAAGGTTATCGTTATAATATTACTACTTCGCTCAGAAAAACGTTTTTTGAGAAACTAAATACATCAATTTCGTATAATTATGGCGAATCGAAAGATGTGATGAATGGCGTGCGGGTTTCGCATCAAGCTAATTGGGAATGGAATCAAGCGACCAATATCAATAATCCAGCTTTGAGTTATTCTAATTTCGATATTCGACATAAAATTGCGTTGTTTAATAATTATGAAAAAGTTTGGAACAAACGCTTAACAAGCTCTCTATCAGTTATTTATACTGGTGTAAGTGGTTCGCCATTTTCTTATATCTATGCTGGAGATTATAACCGTGATGGCTCTTCTACCAACGATTTGGCGTATATTCCGACCGCAGGAAGCGAATTACAATATACCGATTTGAAAGATGCTACTGGCAAAATTATCACAACTGCTGCCCAGCAAGCACAACAGTTTGATGACTATATTAGTAAATATGAATACTTGAATAAAAATCGTGGAAAGTTAAGCGAACGTAACGGCGGACGCACCCCGTGGAACCATAATTTAGATTTACGATTTACTCAAAAAACAGGTTTGAAAGGAAGTCAAAAACTTGAAATCACGCTTGACTTAATTAATTTTTTGAACTTGCTTAACAAAGAATATGGTAAACAAAGATTTGTTCCGAA
Source organism: Emticicia sp. (assembly GCF_043780375.1). Classification (GTDB taxonomy): domain Bacteria; phylum Bacteroidota; class Bacteroidia; order Cytophagales; family Spirosomataceae; genus Emticicia. The sequence goes on from NZ_JAYWCU010000026.1 coordinate 3,129, forward strand.
TACTACCAACTCGGGTTATCAATTACTAACTTATGTAAATGAAGTAAATGGAAAACCAAGTTTTCAGTTCAATAATCCCACTACAACTCCATGGCAAACTGACCCAATCGCTTCTCGTTGGCAAGGGCAATTAGGTTTAAGATTGAGTTTTTGAGCCGCTCAGTTTATTTAAATGAGTTTGTATAAAGCAATTTACTAAACTGAAAATAACTTTAAACAGGCTCATTCTCATGAATAATTTAGTGCAATCATCACTTGACAAGAAAACATATAGAAAACCTATAATGAAAATTGTCATGTTAATGTCACAAAACGTATTATTCAAGTAGTTTTATTATAAATATTTGCTTCGATGTTTTCTGTGTTTCAGATAGTAAAACCCGATTGAATGCCAAAGTTTTTCCATCGTGCGACACTACTAAATTTGATGGGGAATGAGAACTCGGCTTAGAAATTTGCATAAATCGCTTTTCAAAAGAATCTGAACCAATTTTACTTTGAAAAACACTTCCTTCAGCAATGTAAAACAAACTTTCACCTCTTGGATGCCAACGAATACTTCCTTCAACATCAGTTTGATGAAAAGTAATTTGTGTTAAATTTTCGCCATTCGGTAAAATGCTAAACACTTGACGAATACCTCTTTTATCTTTTGCAAGAAAAGCTAATAAATCGCCATCGGGCGATGAGCGAACAATGCCCACGCAACCAGGCTGCTCAGTTTCAGCCGTAAAAGTTAGTCTACGTTGAAACGCTCCTTTTGGGGGCATTGGCAATGTAGTTTTGGTCCCTTCTAAAGCACCAAAATTTCCTTCTATGTCTAAATTTTCAGGAATATCTACAATAAAAACTTCATCAACGCTTTTGCCATTTTTATCTCGTACCGTTCCAATAAATGCTCTGGCGATTTGTTGAGTGCCATTTTCTTTTAAATAACCATTTTTACCAACCCAACTATCGCCTGCAGCATTGCTTATTTCGTCCGAACCTGATTTTGGATTTGCAACCACTCGAACTACCAAAACACTAAACCATTCTCCCGAAATATTCTCGCCCTTTCCGTTAGGTTTTACATTGACTGGGTTTCTTTTTTTAGAAATACCAATGGTTCGCAAATTATGTTTTTCGCCCGTTGAATCTTCTAAAGATTTCATGATGGCATCATTATAAGTAAAACCAATCATTTTCCCATTATCACTCCATTCGTGTCGGTGCGTACCTCCACGCAATGCCCCTTTCGTGTATGGAAAATCAATATCACGTGCGTCCATGAAAATAGGTTTTTCAATATTCGATTCATCAACAATTACGCCCGTTCGCCGCCATTGTTGATAAGGTTGTTTCTCAGAAACATTTGCCAATCCATGAATAAAAACTACGGCATTTTCAACTGGCGAATAACTCGCTGCTCCCACGCCTGGCCCCCAACTTTGGTTATTTTTAACTTGATAAAGCACTTTTTTTTCACCAGTTTCGATGTTCACTTTCTCGATTTTTGCCGAAATCGCAATCCCACCTTCATCGGTGCGAGTATCATAAACTAACCATTGATTGTCGGGCGAAAAATTATCATTATTGTCTAAGTCGTGGTTATAAGTTACATCATGCGTAATTTGTTTTTCGGGTGAATTTTTCATGATTTTGCAGCCTAATATCAAAATTTGGAAAGAGATTCCTAAAAGTACATATTTCATGGTTTTTTTATAAAAATCATTTCATAGGTGGACTTATAACACCTAAATATCTTCCCATCCAATAAGGCAAAAGCCAAATGTCACCCGCACTATGCTCGGAAGTTCCATTACTACCTTTACGGTCTAAATTAAACATATTGGCGTTGTGTCGCTGAATCGGTCTTTCATCGGGCGGTAAAACATCTCTGATGGTTTGACTACGAAAATTGGTTACTAATTTGTCTATATCCTTGCGATGGCTATTCATAATTTGCCAATCAATCAAATCAAGTGGATGCTCTCGTAAATACCAGGCAGCTTCGTTTAAATCAAAATTTGTAGTGCCAGTTAAAGCCGTAAAAATATTCCAAGCACCTTCTTTTTCAGGACGTTCGATTTGCCAATGGTCAATTATAGCTTTTTTGAAATGTGCTTTGAGTGTATCGTTGAAAGCATAACGATACAAGCCCCAATATCCCACAAAATACATTTCATCATCTGAGTGATTCCACGCATCCGACATTTTTTTACTGTGAGCGTCAGCATCGTCAGGAGCGTAGCCAATTTGGCTCATTGGTCGCATCAAGTTTTCAAAATAACCGTACTTATTCATCAATTCAAATGCTTTTTCTTTGTAAATAGGCTTTTTTGTGAAATGATATGCCGTCTGCAACATCGCAATAATATTTGATGAATTGATTTTTCGGTCGCCCACATTTACAGGAAAAGCATTGACATATTCCGGATTCCACCGCCCCCAAGTAGTTGGTTTACCGTCAAAATCAATCATATAATAATTGTTTTTCACGATATGAGCCATGAGCGTATCAATCAAAGTAATTGATCGTTTTTTTATCATTGGGTCATTGATTAGCTCCGCCATTGCTCCAAAGGCAAAAATATGTCCGATTGCTTCATCGCTACTGGTCGTAGATTTCCAATCCCATTCGGTATCGGGCGAATGTTGCCAACGCTCAGAGTCGGAAAGCTTTTCTTTGAATCCGCTACGCTCAAACGAACGTGAAGGAAATCCTGGAATACCATTTACGGTATAAAGTCGCTCCATGGCATCTAATGCCTCACGGCAATTTTGCAAAGCTGATTCTTCTTTGGTAACAGCATATCTAAAAATTTCTCCGCCCAAATACATCGAAGTCCAAAGTCCGTCGTTGTCAGAATCTGACAAATATCCAGTCGATAGATTTCCTTTTTCCATATTATCCAATGAAGCATTAAAACCATTTCTGATATGACGACTTCGTACTTGTTCTTCAAAAAATAGGGCTTTTTCGTGAAGTGTCATTTTTTTGAAGAAAATTTGCCCTAAACCCGCTTTTGTTACTATCAAAACTGAATTATTTGGCCCTTCCGAAATATGTTTTACATCATTACTTGGCAACCAACGCTCACCGTTATAATAGTCAAATTTTCCATCTTTACGCAAGGCAAAAGCTCCATTGGTTGTACCAAACCAAATTTTGTTATTGATGGTTTTTATTGCAGTTATTTCTGTCCATGGGAGTTTTTGATGCTTTTCCCCTACTTGTGTTTTTGTAGAAATATCAACTTCTAAATAGCCATCATTTGTGCCAATAATTACTTTTTTATTATCAAAAGAAATGTCAAATGCTGAAAAACTTAAGCCCTCAAATACTTTTGTTAGTTTTTGAGTTATTGGAGAAAAACTGTAAAGCGATTGTTTTCCTAAAATCCAGAAAAGATTTGCAGATTTTTGGAATCTAACTTCTTGTATTTCATCACCTACTAAATCACCCTTCCAAAGTGTTTTTGAATCTTTTAATAGATGAATATTTTTTCCATCTGAAAGTAAGAAAGTAAAATTTTCTCCACCAACAAAGAGTTTTGCATTAGGTAATTCGTGCTTTGAAAACAAAGTTCCACCCCATGCATTGCTCAAAACCGTTTTGTCGTCGAGAAGCACAAATTGATTTTCGTATGTGCTAATGGCATGTATTTTCTTATCTTTGATGGTACGATAAGTCTTGTCAGGAAGCAACGAACCGGCATACAAAAACTGCCCATCATGAGGTACTAATAGACCTGCGGAAGAATAGATTTTAATATTCCCGTTTCGGTCAGCATAAGTCGCTTCAAGTTGTGCTTTAGCATCATTTAAGTAATATTTTACACTGAAATCTTGCAAAAATGGCTTGTCTTGATAAATTGGCTGCTTGGTTTGTCCGAATGTTTGACTCAGAACAAAACACAATAAAATAAATAATTTGATTGTTGTGGTTTTCATTTTTTATATGGCAATGAGTTAATAAATTATTGTGGTTTGGTCAAACGGATTAGAAAATCCGTTCTACTGTGTTATTCTATTTCAATTTTTTGAGGGTTTACTACGACATATTTAATAGATTTTTTGTCTTTTTCGACATGATATGAATAAGTAATATGAAGTAATCCATCTTTTGTTTGAATCAAAGAAGGATAAGAAAAACTTCCTTTATTTGGATCTACATTCTCAAGGCGTGTTTTCCACTTCCAAGTTTTTCCTTCATCAGCTGAAAAAAACAGGCTCAAACGATATCGTCCATCATCAATATCATTTCCCAGAAAAGCCCAACGACCATCTTGAAGAACCAAGAGTTCTACACTTGCTGTATTCGGAATAGTGGTTTTAATAGAAGCCGACCAACTTTCTCCCTTGTCGTTTGATTCGCTAAAATGTACACGAGAAGGTTCATCACCACTATCACGCATGAATGCTACTAAATTTCCATTTTTTTTCTGAACAACTGCTGGTTGAATTGGACCACGACCAACGACTGGTAAACTTGGCCGCCAAGTTGTACCATTATCATCTGAAATTGCCATCAACGACATATTGAAACCATCGGAATAAAGAGGCAAAACAATTCGGCCATTTTCCATCAAAAGTGGTTTTATTCTGGTCATCCAACCGATGCTTCGTTTAGTGGCATCGTTAGCAGCAGTTATAATCATATCATCGTATTTTTGAGCATAACCTGCCCATCCTTTTTTACTATCAGGCAATTCTTTGAATCTTTTTGCTACTTCTTTGCCAAAATTATCGTCGGGTTTGAGTAAAATATTGTCTTGCCAATTCCAAATAGGAGAACCACTCTTTAGATAATCGGTTGATGTTCTGAAACGCAAAATTGATTGCTCCCATTTATTGGCTTGCACGGCAATCCAAACCAGAAAAAGTTTATTTTCATTATTTATAAAAAGCACAGGATTGCAGTCGGGAATATTAGGCGTATCTGCCATCAAAAAAGGCTCACTCCAAGTATTTTTGCCCTTTTCTAATCTTGCTCCCATCAATTTCACATCGTCAGAAGTTCGTTCGCCACTCCCATAAAACCAAACAGTCAAGAAATCGCCATTGGGTAAACCCACTATACTACTTGCATGAACGTGTTTTTCTTGTGCAGGAAAAATTAGCATTGACTGAATAATTGCATTATTTTGAGCGAAGATGACTTGAAAAGTCAGTAAATTTATTGCTAAAAGTAAAAATATTTTCTTCATTTTGTCTTTATTTAACGTTTTTACGTCTTTCTATTAATTCACGAAAAGTTGTTAGAATAATTCCTTCTGATTCTATATATGCTTTCAATTCAGGATTTAGCATCGAATTCATATCGGCTAATCGTGAGCCGCCCGAAGCACTTATTTGTTTGAATTCTTCGGTAATATCGCTGCTATGCACAATCATCATTGCCACACCTGGCTTCATACTTTTGAGGGTTTCGATAAATTTTTGAGCTTTATATTTACCCCACTCTTCGGGCGTTGGGTTTTCTTCGGGTTTCCAATCGCCGCTAATAGAATGTAAATCATCAAGTACTGGTAATCCAGCATTCCATAATCTTTCACCCACTTTCTTTGATTCGGTTGCCATGTTTGTCAATCCATAAGAAGTTTGTGGTAGTTTCATGCCTTCTACCCATTTACCTTCAGCTTTCATTTTTTTGATAAATGGCTGATTGATACATTCATACAACAATTTATTATTTCCTCCTGGAAACATAACAGGAATGCCATATTCGATGCCAATTTTAATGTATTTTTCTACAAATGGCGGATAAGCAAAGAGTGTACCCATGTGAGAATCGAGGTGTGTTGGTTTAAGTCCCATGCGTAACGCTCTTTCAACTTGGCTTCTTATTTCTTTCTCAATTTCATCAGGATTTGAATTTTTGATTACATCCTCAACCCCACGCCACATACAACCTTCTTTGTCGCACAAGCCTGGTACATTCATAAAACCCGAAAGTGGGGTCCAACGATATTCTTTCCATTCGGAAGTTAAAGTTAGGTGAAGTCCAGCGTCTGTATTTGGTCTATTTTTTTGAATATAATTGATAAAACTTGCTGCCCACGGACACGGCATCATAATACTACAAGAAGTGGCAATGCCATTTTCGAGCGATTTGATTGCTCCTTGATTTGAAGAATACGACATTCCGCAATCATCCACATGAAAAATGACAACTTTTTTACCTTTCGGAAAACCTAATTTTTCGGCATACGTTTGTTCATTCTGAGCCTGCACTTGCCCTGATTTAAGAAGAAATAAAAAAACTATTAATAATTGTAGTTTTAGAGGTTTCATTAATTTTCTGTTTGTAATTTAAAACTTACGAATGTATTTATACATACTTCAATTCCATAATTCTGTACTATTCAATTTTGAAAAAATTGATGATTTTGCTTACCAGTTTTACCAAATCATTAAAAACTAAGCTCCAATTTAAGCCAAAAGTTAAAATTTTCAAGCTTTGCGTGATTTGAGGATTATTTTACGTAATATGCGAACATAGTCTAAACAAATTCCCTGTACATTTATTTCATAATTTATACTACAAACTTATTTTTCGATAAATATGGTTGTGGATAATAGCTCCAAATCAAAGTTTTCTACGACCAACAATCAAGCATTTTCTAAAAAGATTATTAATAAGACGATGCTAAATTATGGAAATTAAATATTTGTACTATTATATGATTTTTTTGAACTAAACAACTATTACCTCTTTATTAACTAACCATTTTTAATTTACTCATGGAAGCTTTAGACAATATAATCTCAAAAGTAGCCCAAGGTGATAGTAATGCCTTTACCAAATTATACAATTATTATAAAGAGCCTGGCATTCGGTTTTCTATGTCTATCGTAAAAGACGAAGAAGAAGCCGAAAATATGCTTCATGAAGTTTTTATCAAGATATGGAATCGCCGTGAACAGATTAATCCTGAATTAAATTTTAATTCATATCTATTTACTTGTCTTAGAAATTTAGCTTTCGACCATTTGAAAAAATTAGAACGTAGCCAACAAATGCAAGATCAATATTTTTATCAAATGCAAGACCACAATGATAATGAGGCAGAAGCTGAAGATGCAAAAATAAATTTGCTAAGAAACGCAATGGCAACACTTCCAGCGAAACGCAAAATGATTTTAAAACTCAATATAGAAGATGGAAAATCTTATCAAGAAATAGCAGAAATGATGAGAATTTCAAAAAATACAGTTAAAAATCAATTAGTAAAAGCAAAGCAATTTTTGCGAGGAAATGTTAACTTAGCTTTAGCACTTTGAAATATTGACATCACGATTTAATACCCTCCTACTTTTTAAAATTCACACTATTTACTTTTTTCAACGAATAGCCCTTTCTACAAAAGATTTAGTATTAGCATTAAAAACATTCATTTTAAAAACTACAAACATGAGATTAGGCTTTACTCTTCATCGAATGCTACGGCGTATATTTAGTATGGCAATGGTAATAGGATTTTGTATTTCAACGGTTTCGGCACAAACTCGAACTATTACAGGCAAAATCACCTCTAAAGAAGATGGCTCTGCTATACCAGGTGTCAATATTGTATTGAAAGGAACGCAAAAAGGAACAGGCAGCAATGCAACAGGAAATTACTCTATTGAAGTCAGCGGAAATAATGCGGTACTAATTTTATCATTTGTTGGTTACCAAGCACAAGAAGTACCAATAGGAACTCGGAGTGTAGTTGATATTACGATGGATTTAAGCACGGAAACACTTAATGAAGTAGTTGTAACGGCACTCGGTATCAAGCGTGAAGAAAAATCGCTTGGTTATTCGATTGGCAAAGTTGATGGAAAAGAAATGAGTCGAGTAACACAAGAAAACGTGTTAAATGCGATGTCTGGCAAAGTAGCAGGTGTAGCTATCAATTCTACTGGCGGAACAGGCTCGTCGGTGAGTATGGTGATTAGAGGAGCCAAATCGCTAAGTAATGACAACCAACCCTTGTTTATCATTGATGGTGTTCCTGTCATTAATACCCTTAATAACGTCAGTCAAATTGGCGGCGACAATCGTGTTGACTATGGCAATGCTATATCTGATTTGAACCCCGATAATGTAGAAAGTGTATCAATTCTGAAGGGCCCGAGTGCGGCAGCGTTATATGGCTCACGTGCAGGAAATGGTGTCGTGATTATTACGACCAAAAATGGCTCAAAGTCAAAGAAAATGACAATAAATATTAGTACAAATACGGTTTTTGATAATCCATACAGATTCCTTGATATGCACTCTAAATTTGCAACTGGAATTTTGCCATTTACTCCTTCCAATAACCCATATCCAGGTGGAGTACTGTCGATTGAAGAAGGTTCATCGGGAGGTGTTGGGCCTGAGTTAGATAAAGGTTATAATGCAATTCAGTGGAATAGCCCTAAAGATGCCAATGGAAAATATATTGCAACTCCCTTAGTTTCACACCCTAATAATATCAAGAACTTTGTGCAAACGGGTATCACCACAACAAATGGTATTTCGATAGCTAATAGTAATGATATGCGAATTACGGGTTTAAAGTATAATTATTTTAAGATAACTTGACTCAAATTGTATTATTTTAATTTTTAGCAAAAAAAGACAGAGTGGGGTAAAA
>NZ_JAYWCU010000027.1:0-20232 GCF_043780375.1 Emticicia sp.
TAATGTAACTTGTGTCGGTTGTAACCCGACCCCTTGTTTGTCTTGGTTCTTGCCATTTGTTTACATAAATTTGTGTAAACCTATTTCAGGACAAGACAATCGTAAAGACAAAGTCCCTTGTGAGTCCCTATCCAAATTTTACCATCTTTATCTTCCAAAAGACAATAAATATTATTACTGATTAGCCCATCGGCCACTAAAAAACGGCTAAATGATTTTCCGTCATATTTATAAAGACCATTTTCGGTGGTGCCGAACCAAATGTTACCCGCTTTGTCCTGCAGGCTACATTGAACATTACCATATCTAGGTGAGCCTATGGTTTTTATAAGTTTTGGATGTTCCTTTTCTTCTTGTAAATCTTTTTTAACTGGTCCGTTGCAGGCAGTGCCAAAAATTATTATTGTCAGAAAAGTAAAGACTTGCGTTTGTGAGAAATATTTTTTCATTGTTCAAATTGTCATTGAGGTTTTTTATCTAATTGTCGGTTGGTGTGTCGCTCTGCAATTACCGCTAACACTTAATATACGGAAGTTTTGTAGTGCTTTTTGTATTGTTTGGTACTATTCTAATAAACAATTGTATATTCAATGTCGTACTTTTCGGTTGTTTTATTAATTAGACTTCCTGCAATATCACCACATTTCCAAATAATTCAAACAATCAAAAATCAAATTTATTCGGTAATTTATTATTCTGTAATTTACTCGATTATTTTTGAAATAAAATCATTTAGTTTTATGTAATTATTTTTAGAAAAATCGATATTATTTTGGTCGAAATCACCCATCTTTAGTGATTAAAATTAAAAAAACATCAAATAAGCTCCCAAAAAAAACGTTGATTGGTATAATCATTGTAGTATTTTTGTGAAATAAATTATTGAAAATGAAAAAAACTGCCCTTTTTATACTTTTATCTCTTTCGCTGACAACGAATTTGTTCGCCAATCGAATTTTGATTCCGATGGATGATTCGCAACGGAACCATTTGAAAGCCTATGGCATTGCCTTTTGGTTGCTAAAAACGCACGGAATGGAAGTTGAGTGGCTATTGAATTACAGAGGAGGTAGCTTTTTGTTTGAGGCTTCACAAAATTTTGTGAACGAATGCGTTATTCGTGGTGTAAGTTATGAAATGATTTCGGAAGCCGAATCGCAATCTATTTTAAACTTGATTGCTTCGCCCGATGCTAACATGGATGCCGTAAAACTCAATAAAGCACCTAAAATAGCCGTTTATTCGCCTAAAACTAACCAACCTTGGGACGATGCCGTTACGCTCGTGCTAACTTATGCCGAGATTCCCTACGATAAAATATTTGATGAAGAAGTATTAGATGGTAAACTGCCAGAATACGATTGGTTGCATCTTCACCATGAAGATTTTACTGGTCAATTCGGGAAGTTTTTGCGTATGCGTGGACAAGCATGGTACCAAGAACAAAAAACAGAAGCTGAAACTATTGCAAAAAAATATAATTTTACAAAAATTCCAGATTTAAAAATGGCGGTTACACGTAAAATCAGAGATTTTGTTTTTGGTGGAGGCTATATGTTTGCCATGTGTAATGCAACCGATACTTTTGATATTGCTTTAGCGGCCGAGGGAGTCGATATTGTAGAAGCTCCTTACGATGGCGATGGGGCAGACCCTAATGCCGAAAAAAAGCTAAACTACGATAACTGTTTTGCTTTCAAGGATTTTAGATTGATTACTAATCCTTATGAAATGGAGTTTTCGACCATCGATAATCAACAAGAGGAGCGAGGCGTGACAGAAAATAATGACTATTTTTCATTGTTTCAGTTTTCAGCAAAATGGGACCCGATTCCTACGATGTTGACACAAAATCATGCAAATCTTATCAAAGGTTTTATGGGGCAAACAACGGCTTTCAAGAAGCCATACATTAAACCTGACGTAATTACAATGGCGGAAAATCGCTCATTAGGTGAAGCTCGCTACATACACGGAACAATGGGTAAAGGTTTTTGGACTTTCTACGGTGGACACGACCCCGAGGATTATCAGCACTATGTGGGCGAAGAACCAACAGACTTGAATCTTCATCCAAATTCGGCGGGTTATCGCTTGATTTTAAATAATGTATTATTTCCTGCTGCTAAGAAGAAAAAACTGAAAACGTAGAAATTTAATAATTAATTTAAACAAAAAGGTAAAATGCTGATTATAAGTATTTTGCCTTTTTTTGTTTGGTGTTATATTTATTTATTATTCATCAAAAGATAAGTTTTCTGGTGTTGGATAAGTTATCAGTTTTGAGAAATCTACTTTCCAAAAGTCTAAATCTAATAGTTGATTGTTGGCATCTTTGGTAAGTGTAATGACTACTTCTGTACCGTCAGCATCAATATAATTGGCTTGAATAAGGTCGCCTTCGTAAGGTGAAACATCAGGATTTCCAATGCCGATACTTTGCATTACACCACCTTCATATTCCTCAACATTTTCGTTAATTGGATAATCATTGAGGTTTAATTGGAGCTTTTCTAACAAAAAAAGTATCAAATTTCTTTCGTTTTCTCGTATTTTTCTTCTTTCTGACATTGTGTTTATTTTATTGGATAATCTTGCAAAACTACGTGTTTTTATGAAAAACTATGCTTTTTTTGCTTCAAACAATGTCCAGATTGCAGTAGCAATATCTACCCCTGCAAACAGAATCAGCGTCATTTTTGAGAAACCTAAAAGGATAAACAAAGAGCAGCAAAAAGTCTTATATACTGCTTGGGAATGGTCTAAAAATGAAGCCTTTATGCCCGTTTATGGCGAGCTACATTGCCAAACATCAAGAATATGAACATTTGCTAACGGCTGGTTTTACGGTTTAGAAAAAAATATTAGTGCAAAGGTCTTTTCTTAATCATGCCGCCTTTAGTGTCTTTTACGCTGTTCATGACAACAAATGCGTCGGGTTCAATTTTTTCAATTTCGGTATTGAGTTTATTGAGTTCGAGTCGAGTGATTACTGTATAAATGATATCAGTTGGTTTGGTTTCTCCTTTTTTTCCATAGCCACGTTTGCCGGAGTACACTGTTACGCCACGTCCCATTTTATTGATTATCATTTGACGAATTTCTTCGCTGTGCAAAGCATCGTAACACCGATATATTCTTCAATGCCTTCAATAATAAAATCAAGCGTTTTTGAGGCAGCCAAATAAGTAATCATCGAATACAGTGCAATTTCAACCGATAAGAAATAAGCGGCTGTCAGAAAAATAATAACATTGATCAAAGTGATAATATCTCCAAGTGTTGTTCCGAATTTTCGACTTAAAAAATCGCCAACACCTCGGTACCATCAATTACCGCACCACCTCTAACCGAAAGCCCGATGCCTGCACCAAGAAAAAATCCTCCAAAAATGGCAACCAATAAATTGTCTTGCGTAACATCTGGAAAAGAAACAGTGGCTACGCACAAGGCAAGCCCTGAAATGGCTAAGGCAGTTTTGAAGGCAAACTGTTTTCCGAGAATTTTGTAACCAAGAAAAATGAACGGAATATTAATGCCAATAATTAACATGTACAACGGAATACCGGTCAATGCAGAAATTAGCAATGAAATACCCGTTGCTCCACCATCAATAAAATGATTGGTGAGCAAAAATCCTTTGAAACCAAACGATGCTGAAAAAATTCCTGCTGTGATGAGGATAAAGTCTTTGATGTTTCGCTTCAGCGAAATAATAAATTCACGATAAGCCTTGGCTCGCTGATAGTTTGAATATCGATTTTTTTCGGTAGAATTTTTGTTTCTCCTAGAGGTTAATTTTATAATTATTTGTTTCCAGATTGGCCTCATAATGTTATTATAGTTTGCGGATGATTACGAAGATAAGCAATTTTAAGGAAATTTCTAAATGAGAAATATTGCGACCAAAAAAAACGGACAAAGAGGTTTTTCTTTGTCCGTTATAGAATTTATAAGTTATTGATTATAAGGGGTTTTATTCCTTAATTATAAAGTCTGAATCTTTCAATCCTTTATTAACTTTTACTGACTGAACATCTGATACTACTTCGCCCATTTGTCCGCCGCTTCTTTTGGTTTGAGAAGGTAGCATTACCTCTATACCTTTAAATTTTTTGTAATTAATATAAGAAACTATATTCTCAAATTTACCTCTTGGGGTTTCATTCATCGAATATGTTTTTACTTTCAAACCCGACTCGACTTCATAATAGTCATTCCATTTTTTGCCGTCAGCAGTAGCCAATTCTAGCTTATAAGCATCTTTTTCACCAACTTTTTCTTTGCCCAAAACTGTGCGAGTAATGCCCATTTTATCATACAATAATTCAGAAAAAGGGTTTGAACGCATCGCCGACATCTGGGCTTCTTTACCTTCCAATGGTGGGCGATTACCCCCCCCGAAACCACCATTTTTAAGCTTATTTCCGTCATAAATTGCACCCATTACTTCATTTCCATTCATAAATATAGACATTGAATAGCGGTCAGGAAACTTAAATTTCATTTCAGTTTCAGCAGTTCCACGTTGGCTTTCGCTGGTGCTACTTATAGTCAAATCTTGAATTTTGCTAATAGCATCTTTTCCACCAATCGCTGTAAAATATTTTTCGATAACAGCGTCGGCGGTAGGAGTGTCTTGTGCAAAAGTGACCATTGTGAAAATTGAGAAGACAGTAACTAATATTTTTTTCATTGTTTTTGAGTTTAAGTTTTAATTTGAAGTTTAGACAAACAATTAAGCCAAAAGTAAAGTTTTTATTTCAATGTGCATGAAAAAATATGATGAAGTAGTTAAATTAATGATAAATGAAGACAAAAACTAAAATTGCTCTTTTTTGGCATCGCCGAGATTTAAGATTAGATGATAATGCAGGGCTATACCATGCACTAAAAAGTGGCTATCGGGTGTTGCCAATCTTTATTTTTGACCAAAATATTTTAGACAAACTCGATAATAAACAAGACCGACGGGTCGAATTTATTCATCAAGCATTGAGCGAAATGCAGGAAAAATTGACAGAATTAAGCTCAACAATTGTAGTAAAATATGGCAAACCGAATAAAATTTGGGAACAATTATTAGAAGAATTTGATGTTGCAGAAGTATATACCAATCATGATTACGAAAAATATGGTATTGAACGAGACAAGGAAATCGGTACTATGCTCAATGCTAAAGGTATAGCTTTTTATACTTTTAAAGACCAAACAATTTTTGAAAAAAATGAAATATTGAGTGGAGCAAGAACACCATATACTATTTTCACGCCATACAGTCGTAAGTGGAAAGATACGCTCAATGATTTTTATTTGAAGTCTTATCCGAATGAAATGTACTTCGATAACTTTCTTCAACATGAAAAAATTGAAATTCCAAGTCTATCTGATATAGGCTTTGAGGGAACAAGAGAGGCATTTCCAGGAAAGGAAATACGAGAAGAATTGATTAAAAAGTATGAAGAATTACGAGATATTCCGTCAATTTTGGGTACGAGTCGTTTGAGTGTTCATCTGCGTTTTGGTACAGTAAGTATCAGAAAGTTAACTCAAAAGGCGTTAAAATTGAATGAAAAATGGCTAAATGAACTTATTTGGCGAGATTTTTATATGAATATTCTACACCATTTTCCGCATATTAGTGCAGGAAAATCTTTTAGAAAAGAGTATGATAATATCGTTTGGCGGAACAACGAAACTGAATTTGAAAAGTGGTGTGAAGGTAAAACGGGTTATCCGATTGTAGATGCGGGTATGCGTGAACTCAACGAAACTGGTTTCATGCACAACCGAGTGAGAATGATTGCCGCCAGTTTTTTGATAAAACATTTGCTCATAGATTGGCGTTGGGGCGAAGCCTATTTTGCCCAAAAATTATTGGACTTCGATTTTTCTGCCAACAATGGTGGTTGGCAATGGGCGTCAAGCAGCGGTTGCGATGCCGCTCCGTATTTCCGAATTTTCAACCCGACTTCACAAACGCAAAAATTTGACCCAGAATTAAAATACATTAAAAAATGGATTCCAGAATTGAATAGTTTTGATTATCCAAAACCAATCGTTGAGCATGCTTTCGCACGTGAGCGGGTCTTGAAAATTTATAAAGAGGCATTAGTGAAAACTTAATTATTAATAGATTATTGTAGAGAAGCCAAACATTTAAACCAAATATGATTAGTGTCGCCAAATAAATAAGTGCCTATAATTGCTTAACAGGAAAGTGGAGCTATTTGAAGTAGAACTATTTGCCTTACCAGAATCGTAGCTATTATAATAAGGTAATTTCAATTTCTATTTTAGGAAAATTGATCTAAAAATAATAGGGCTTGTTACTTCAAATGATAGTATGTATTTTTGAAAGTCAGTTTTGATTACTGATGATTAAAAAATGTTCGCAAAAAAATGTTCTTCCTCAATCAATCGGCTCGTTATATTTTTGATAAACACACGCTCTCACAACTCAAAAATGTATGTGTTGTTTTACCAAGCCGTCGAGCAGTTTTTTATTTTAAGCAAGAGTTAGCAAAACTTTCTAAAGTGCCATTTATCGCTCCCGAAGTTTTGGCAATTGATGATTTTGTGATGCGAATGTCGGGCGTAAATCAGATTGATGCTGTAAGTTTATTATTTGAATTATACGAGATTTTCAAGAAGTACGATCCAGAAGTAAAATTCGATAGGTTCATTTCTTGGGCACCCACTTTGCTACGAGATTTTGATACTATTGACCAATATTTAGTAGAAAATCCAAAGTCTCTTTTCGAGTATATGAGTGAAGCAAAAGCTCTTGCTCGTTGGAACTTGGAACTCCTTACTTCTGGGAAACCTGAACTTAAAAAAACACAATCTACTGATAAGTATTTCAAACTCTTCGAAAATATTTTTAACGTTTACCAAGATTTGCATAAAAACCTGGAAGACAAGGGTTTATCGTATCGTGGTATGGCCTATAGACATTTGGCAGAAAGTATAAAATCGTTATTGATAGATGCAAATAACAGTGGGGTCATCTTTGAAAAGTTCTATTTTATTGGTTTCAATGCACTGAGTGAATCAGAAGAAAAAATCATAGAAACACTTGTAAAAGCAAATCGTGCCGAAACACTTTGGGATGCTGATTCGTATTTTATGAGTACCAAATTTAACCACAAAGCTGGTACTTTATTACGTCAATATAAAAATAGTGGGAAGTATGGAAAGTGGAATTGGCAATCTGATGATTTGTTAACTTCTGAAAAAAAAATGCAAATTATTGGTGTGGAAAATGCCTCTTTGCAAGCAAAAATTGCTGGTCATATTTATGCTGAAGCAGCCATTGAAAACCCAAAAGTATCTACGGCAATTGTACTTTGCGATGAAAATTTACTCCAGCCCGTGATGTATTCACTTGATGAACGTTTGACCGATTTTAATATCACGATGGGTTTGTCGCTACGAGGGTCGATGCTTTTTACTTTAATAGATGCTATTTTTGAACTCCAGCAAAACATTGCAGAATTTAAAACCAAAGATGGCAGTAAATTCAAAATGCCAAAATTCAGTCATCGGCATATTTTTAAAGTTTTGAACCATCCATTTATTCGCCGATATGAACAAATAAAATATGCAGAAATAGTTGATACTAAAAATAATAAAACTGTTTTCAGAAAAACGCTTCAGGAAATATTGAGTAAAAATGCAGTTTATCTAAGTCAAGATGAAATGTTGGCATTTGGTGAAAATGAACCGATTTTTAAAATTCTATTTTCACGCTGGGGCGATAGTTCCGAAAAGGCTCTTCAAGCCTTTTACGATTTAATTGATGAATTACGAACAATCTATCGAGAATCGAAAGATGCCATCGAAACAGAATACCTTTATTTGTTTCTGACGATTTTGCATCGTCTTGAAAAAATACTATTTCAGAATAAAGATTTAAACATCAAAAGTTTTAAGCATTTCTTGTATGAACTCATTAAACAAGAGAAAATCCCATTTAGTGGTGAGCCAATCTCTGATTTGCAAATCATGGGTATGCTCGAAACTCGATGCTTAGATTTTGACAGAGTAATTTTGCTTTCGGTAAATGAAGGTATTTTGCCAGTTGGTAAACACGTAAATTCTCTGATTCCATTTGATGCTTGTATCGAATATCATTTACCGGTTCACTCTGACCAAGATGCTGTAATGTCGTACCATTTTTTTCGATTATTGCAACGAGCCAAAGAGATTGATATTTTATATATTATTCCAAATGGTGATGGGGTTGGAGGGGGTGGTTCAGAAAAAAGTCGTTTTATTTTACAAATTGAAAATGAATTAGCAAAGGAGAATAAAAATTTAAAAATTACTTATCCGAAAATAGAATTTACAAAAAACATTGATAATGAGGCAATTAACAAAATTGAAATACAGAAAAACAATGAAATCCTAAAAAGCATTAGTAACCTTATTGCTGAGAAAGGAATTTATCCCACATCGCTAAGTACCTATCTTCGATGTTCGTTGCAATTTTATTTTGATAAAATTGCTGGTATCTCGAAACGGGAGGAAGTGGATGAAAATTTTGGAGCAGATATTTTTGGAACGTGGATACACAATACACTTGAAAAAATAGATAAAGATTTTGGGCCGAAAATTACTGAAGAAAATATTTGCACTATCATCTCGCAGATAGAAAATAGGTTAGATGAAACTTACCAAGAAAAATTTGGAGGCTATGTTGTTGAATCAGGAATGAACTATTTACTCAAACAAGTAGCTGAAAAATTGCTCAAGGATTTTTTTGAAAATCAGCAAGAAACACAAATTTTTCCGATGGAAGTACTGGAAGCTGAAAAGCAAATTACAGTAAACTTTAAAAAAGAAATTATTGGAAAAGTGCAAAATATTAAAATTGAAGGAAGGATAGACCGAATAGAAAGAGAAGCTAAAACATTGAAAGTAATAGATTATAAAACAGGAAAAGTAACTTTAAAAGACCTTCAAAAACCAAAAGACGAAGTATTGGAGCTAACACTAATTGACCCAGATAAAGAAAAATTACGACAACTTTGGCTCTATCAATACCTAATGCTTAAAAAGATGTACGTTGATGAGTTGATTTTAGGGGGAGAACGATTGGAAAACTATGGAGTAAAAGCTAAAATTTATTCATTCCGCAACATAAAAGAAAATTTAGAGGTAAATTTGAATTTTGAAGATGATCCAACAATTTTTGGCTTTATTGAAAAATCAGAAGATATTTTAACAAATATTATAAGCGAAATGCTTAATCCAGAAATCGCATTTTTGCAGACCGATGATTTGCAAACTTGTGAAAGATGTGATTTTCGAGGAATTTGCGGTAGATAAATGTATAGCGAATTTTTGCAAAGTAATCCATTTTATAGAAAATAAACTGAACTGTAGAACTAAAAGTTTTGATTTTGGAAAACAACCACAGTAAATTAAATATTCCTTTTCTCGACCTAAAGTTGATAAATCAACCTTATGAGAATGCTATAAATGCCGCTTTGCAAAAAAAGGTTGCTTCTGGCTGGTTTGTTTTAGGAGAAGAAGTAAGCAAGTTTGAAAATTCTTTTGCTGAATATTGCGGAACTAAACATTGTATTGGTGTAGCCAATGGACTTGATGCTCTCATACTTTTATTAAAAGCATCAAGTTTTCCAAAAAACGCTGAAGTCATAGTTCCGTCAAATACTTATATAGCGAGTATCTTGGCAATTTCGCTTGCGGGTTTCAAGCCAGTTTTGGTTGAACCAGATTTAGAAACATACCTAATTGACCCAAAAAAAATTGAAGATAAAATTACTAAAAAGACAAAAGCTATTTTGGTAGTGCATCTTTACGGTAAATGTTGCGAAATGTCTGAGATTACGAAGATTGCTCAAAAATATGATTTGAAAATTTTTGAAGATGCAGCTCAAGCTCATGGAGCAAATTTTGGAAATTTGAAAACAGGAAATCTTTCTGATGGAGCAGGTTTTAGTTTTTATCCAACAAAAAACTTGGGAGCAATGGGCGATGCAGGAGCGATTACGACGAATGATGATATTTTAGCAGAAAGAATAAAATCATTACGAAATTACGGTTCGGGTAAAAAGTATGTTTTTGAGTTTCAAGGAATGAACAGCCGATTAGATGAAATGCAAGCAGCAATTCTGAATGTGAAATTGTCGAACTTGAATTATGAAAATAAGCTTCGCCAAAGAATGGCAAAAAGGTATTTATCCGAAATAAAAAATTCAAAAGTAATTTTACCCTCTTCTAAAACTATCGAGCAAGATGCCTGGCATTTGTTTGTAGTAAGAATTGACGATCGTGAAAAATTTAGAAAATATCTATCAGAAAATGGAATTGGGACAGATGTTCATTATCCGATTGCTCCGCATCTACAATTGGCTTATCGGGAGTGGAATAAACTTTCTTTTCCAATTTCAGAGAAAATACATAGTGAAATTGTAAGTTTACCATTGAATATTGGTTTGTCGGAGGATGAAATAAATTATATTATTGAAAAAATTAATCAATATTAGTAAGACAGGTATTTGACTTGTTATACAAAAACTAAGAAAATGAAAGAGTTGTCTGTCGTAATACCAGTCTATAATGGTGCAAAATCAATTTCAAGACTTGTAGCGAGTTTGCAGAATGAGTTACGGACTTATGATTTTGAAATAGTTTTGGTCAATGATGATAGTCCAGATACTTCTGAGAAAATCTGTAGAGAATTGGCTACAATTCATAAAAACATTAAATTCATTTCTCTTCGAAAAAACTTCGGTGAGTTCAATGCCGTGATGTGTGGCCTGAATAATGTTACTGGAAAGTATACAGTAATTATAGATGATGATTTTCAAAATCCGCCTTCTGAAATTGTAAAGTTATTGGATAAAGCAAAGTCAGAGGATTTTGATGTAGTTTATAGTTGTTACTTAGAAAAAAAACATCATTTTTTTAGAAATTTTGGAAGTTGGTTGGTCAATCGTTTAACAACATCACTTTTAAATAAGCCGTCTGATTTATATTTGTCAAGTTTTAAATTAATAAAAAAAGAAATTATTAACGAAATTGTAAAATATAAAGGGCCATATCCATATATTGATGCATTGATTTTTAGAGTAACAAATAATATCGGAAAAACAGAAGTACAGCATAGCGAACGTTTGGAAGGACAATCAAATTATACATTAAGGAAGTTGATTACACTTTTCATGACAATCCTTTTTGGATATTCATTATTACCAATCAGGATTGTTTTATCCTTAGGTGTGCTTTTAGTAACGCTTTCAATACTTTTAATAGTGTTATATGTCTTTAAAGTAATTCCAGATTGGGGCTTATCAATGTTTGTTTTCTTCGGAGGCGTGCAACTTACTTCACTCGGAATTATCGGTGAATATATTTCAAAATCTTTTTTATCTCAAAATGGTACTCCTCAATATATTGAAAAGTAAATAATATGTTAATTAACTTTGAAGAATACCGAGCGATGTACGAAGCTGAAGAGAAACTTTGGTGGTATAAGGTGTTACATGAAAAGGTGCTAAAGGAGATTCGGCTAAAATTCGTTGAAAATAAACAAATCAAAATTCTTGATGCGGGTTGTGGAACAGGTGGTTTGATGAGTTTTTTGATAAAAAATGGGTATCAGAATATTCAAGGTTTTGATTATTCGAAAGATGCAGTAAGTTTTTGTAAAGAACGAAACCTATCAGTTCAGCAAATTGACATTACTAATTTTGATGATGTATTTGAAAAGGAAATTTTTGATGTAATCATTAATGATGATGTAGTTTATCAATTTGACAATCTAACGATAAAAAAAATATTTTTAACTTTTCAGACTAATTTAAAATCAGACGGAATCTTGATAAGTAATAATAATGCTTTCAATTTTTTTTATGGAACGCATGACATAGCAGTAGGTGGGAAGCAGCGTTTTTCATTGTCAGATTTTGAGCAAATTTTGAAAGAAATTCCTTTAAAAATTGTTTATTATTCCTACTGGAGTTGGGTGCTTTCTCCACTTATTTTAACAGTTCGTTTACTACAACAATTACGACTTAAACTCAATTTGATTGACTTAAAAAAAATAAAATCTGACGTTGTTGTACCGTCAGATTTTATAAATAATTTTCTCTATCAAATTGTCAAAATAGAAGAAAAATTGCTTAAAAAGGGTTTTTTTGGAAGTTCTCTTTTTATGGTGCTTAAAAAAAACGACTAAATTTTTTAATGAACTTTTGATAAAGTAATTGTAGGCAATTACTTTAATTCATTATATTTCCAATTGTACTTTCATACAAATCTTTAGCTGTACTGCAGGTCATCAAGATTTCATTATTGATTACGAAATTCTCTTCTGTAACTTGACCAATTAGACTGAAACCAATACCTTTATTTCGCAATAAACTTTCAATCTGATTTTGTTCCGAATCTTTTGCCGAAATAACAACTCTACTTTGAGCTTCACCAAACAAGAATGCATCGGTTCTAAAATCAATACTTGTATCAATACTAAAGCCTAATTGACGAGGTATTGCCGACTCTGCCAAAGTAATAAAAAGTCCACCATCTGAAATGTCATGTACTGATTGAACTAACTTTTTCTCAATCAATTCTTTAACCCCTTCTTGTAAATTATACTCTTCATCCAGATTGAAATCAGGTGCCGGGGAAGCCTTCACATTTCGGTAAGAATATAAATATTCAGATGAAGCAATGTCATTTTTTGATTGACCAACTAAGTAGATTAAATCTTTCGAATTTTTAAAATCGAGTGTTGTATGATTATCAATATTTTCCATCAAACCGAGCATGCCAATTGTAGGTGTTGGAAACACTGGGCCATCATCAGAACTTTGATTATAAAAACTAACATTTCCACCAGTTACTGGTGTACTAAATTTCAAACAAGCCTTACTCATTCCTTGTACTGCTCCAACAAATTGCCAGTAAACTTCAGGATTATATGGATTTCCAAAATTCAAATTATTGGTGATGGCGATTGGCTCGCCACCAGTACAAACAATATTTCGAGCAGCTTCTGAAACCGCAATTTGGCAGCCAATTTCTGGGTCAGCATTTACATACCTACCATTACAATCAACTGTTATGACGATTGCTTTATCTAAATCTCCTTTATTCGGGTCTCTCAATCTAACAACTGCTGCATCAGATGGACGGTTTGTACTACGATTGGCAGTTCCAACGGTTGAATCATATTGCTCAGTAACCCATTTCCGAGAACAAATATTTGGATGAGAAAGTAAATATTTAGCTACTTTTAGTAATTCATTCTTATCTTGAATATCTAAAATTGAGTTTATATTGAATTTTTTAAATTCTTGAAAATAGGCGGGTTCTTTATATTCACGGTGATATTGTGGAGCTCCACCACCTAAAACTAAATCTTCGGCAGGAACATCGGCAATTAATTTCCCATTCTGGTAAAAATGCAAGCGTTGAGTGTCTGTTACTTCTCCAATTTTCGCACAATGTAAATCCCATTTATCGAATATTCTCTGAATCACATCTTCCTTGCCTTTCTCAACAACGATTAACATTCTTTCTTGAGATTCTGAGAGTAAAATCTCCCAACCCTGCATATTCGCTTGGCGGGTAGGAACTTTATCGAGGTCGATAATCATTCCATGTTTGCCTTTTGCCGACATCTCGGAAGTTGAACAAATAATGCCCGCCGCTCCCATATCTTGAATACCAATCAACGAACCCGAAGCAATAATTTCTAAAGTTGCTTCCAAAAGGAGCTTTTCCATGAAAGGATCACCTACTTGAACCGCAGGTAGTTTTTCAGTAGATTTGTCTGAAATATCTTCAGAAGCAAAGGTTGCTCCATGAATTCCATCTTTGCCAGTTGCCGACCCAACAATAAAAACAGGATTGCCAACACCGTACGAAGTTGCCGAAGCCATTTTTCCTACTTCAAGAATCCCTGCTGAAAAAGCATTAACCAATGGATTCGTATTATAACATTCATCAAAGTAGATTTCACCACCAACTGTCGGAATACCGAAAGCATTACCATAATCTCCAATTCCTTTCACAACACCCTTTAATAGTCGTTGGGTTTTAGGTGAATTAATATCACCAAATCGAAGTGAATTTAATTGGGCAATAGGTCTTGCACCCATCGTGAAAATATCACGATTGATTCCCCCAACTCCGGTCGCTGCACCTTGATAAGGTTCAAGAGCCGAAGGGTGATTATGTGACTCAATTTTGAAACAACAAGCGAGTCCATTACCAATATCAACTAAGCCGGCATTCTCTTCACCAGCTTTTGCCAACATTCGATCAGAATCACGTGGTAATTTTTTGAGCCAAACAATAGAGTTCTTATATGAGCAATGCTCTGACCACATTACTGAGAATATTGAAAGCTCAGTAAAATTGGGAGTCTTGCCTAAAATCTGTTTGATTTTATCAAATTCTTCGGGTAATAAGCCAAGTTTTTTGGCAGTTTCGTAAGAAGGAAGTTGTTCGATTGTTTCCACAAATATGAAGGAATAAGGTTCTTATAAATAGGAGTGAATCTCAAATTAATGATTGTTTGCTTGCTCATTCCATAATACAAAGTTACTCTTTTTTCTTGCGACCTAAAAGTCCATTTTATAAAAATATCATAATCTCTTGATTACTAATGAGTTATGATTAAAAAGAATATAGATTGCTTATTTCTGCATTTTTTTTTAAAAATATTCAAAAGAGTGTTTGTCAAAAAAGAAAGAAAACCTTATCTTTGTACTCTCAATTAGAGAACAATCACACAGAGAGATGGCAGAGTGGTCGATTGCGGCGGTCTTGAAAACCGTTGACTGTCAAAGGTCCGGGGGTTCGAATCCCTCTCTCTCTGCTCCTAAAGCCGAATCGTATGATTCGGCTTTTTTGTTGTATATTTTTTAAACACTAAATAATAACTTTAGCTATGTGGAAAGAACAAGACAATAAACTTATGCGAACATTTAAGTTCAAAGATTTTTCGGAAGCATTTGCTTTCATGACACGTGTAGCTCTTTTATCAGAGCAACATTCACATCATCCCAGTTGGTCGAATGTTTGGAACACCGTCAATATTGAATTGACAACCCACGATGCAGGAAATATTGTAACAGAAAAAGACCAGAAATTGGCAAAAGCAATAGATAAACTATTAGCCTAAATCCGATCATTTAATGATTATCAACAAGTTCATAACTTGTTGATAATCAAGTGCTTATAAGATTCTTGCTTGTTCTTATAAGTTCTGAAACCCATAGTATAAGATTTTTTTATACTAAAACTCCAAGAATTGGCTTACATTAAAGCATTTATCTCGCCTGAGAATTGAATATTGCTCTCTTATTCGATACTTTATACGATTCGTTCGATTCTCAGACCGAATAAAATGCGTATAATTGTATAAAATAATCTGATAACTGGCGTTTCAATAGCTCTTGATATTATGGATAAACAACTAAAAAAACAAATTAGTCTTTATAGTCTGACAATGATTGCCATTGGGTCGAGTATTGGTTCAGGTATTTTTCGTACACCATCCGAGATAGCTGGATATCTTCCTACCGAAGGATTAATGCTATCGGTTTGGGTCATTGGAGGATTTATCGCAATTTGTGGAGCATTGACTTTCGCCAAAATATCAGCCCAGCTTCCTCATGCGGGTGGATTTTATGTTTTTTTAAAAGAAGCATTTGGCAATTTACCAGCTTTTCTTTATGGTTGGTCAATGCTCTTAGTGATAAATACAGGTTCATTGGCTGCTTTAAGTTTAGTTTTTACCTCTTACTTAGGGTCATTTATAGCATTATCCGAAAATATGCAATTATTGATTGCTATAACGGCCATTGCATTATTGACTATTATGAATGTTTTGGGTGTGAAATTTGGCAGCTTATTTGCTAGTATCTTTACTTCTGCCAAACTTACGGGTATTTTTGTAATAGTTGTTATCGGAATATTCTTTGGAATTAATCAAAATTTTGATTTTATAAACACTAATTATTCAGAAAGTAAGAATAATTTGTCCTTAATCTCGGCTTTTGGACTAGCGTTAATTGGAGTTACATTCTCTTATGGCGGCTATCAACATGCAACTTTTATAGCTGCAGAGGTAAAAAATGCCGATAAGATTGTCCCGAAAGCCATGATTTTGGGGATAATAATTGTTTGTTCAGCATATTTAACAATCAATATCGCATACTTAAGACTTCTTCCGATTGGCAAAATTTCTATTTCAGGAAGTGTTGCTTCCGATGCTATTAGTACTGTTTGGACTTTGGGAGGTAAGTTTATTTCATTTCTGATAATTTTATCAGTTTTGGGTACGATTGGTATTTATATTCTAACTGCTCCGAGAATATATTTTGCTATGGCAGAGGATAAATTATTCTTCAAAAAGTTTGCTGAAATACATCCGACCTATAAAACACCCTTTTGGGCGATAATTTTTCAATCAATTTGGACTATTTTTCTCCTTATTTTTTGGAAAACCTTCTCAAATCTAATTACTTATGTAGTTTTTGTAGATACAATCTTCTTTTTCTTGACTGCCGCAGCCTATTTTTTCCTAATAAAGCAAAAAACAACTTTTGGAATAATTGGTACTATTATTTTTATGGCAATGTCGGCTTTCATCGTGGTTAATACGCTTATCGAAAAACCTCAACAAGCCATTGCAGGCATCATTTTCTTAGGAATTGGTAGTATTTTCTACTATATATTTAAAAACAAACAATAATTTTACTTTTAGCGATGAACCAATCTTTTATAATCAATCAGCTTGCGGAAGATCGTGAGAAATATTTCCATGCAGTAGCTCCTCCAATT
Organism: Emticicia sp.; assembly: GCF_043780375.1. Classification (GTDB taxonomy): domain Bacteria; phylum Bacteroidota; class Bacteroidia; order Cytophagales; family Spirosomataceae; genus Emticicia. The sequence goes on from NZ_JAYWCU010000027.1 coordinate 16,831, forward strand.
ATACAAACGAGTAATTTCGCTTATCCTACAGTTGATGAATTCATGTTTGCGATTCAAAATGAGAAAGATGAACATATTTATACAAGAGGAAATAACCCAACAGTAAATATGCTTTGCCAAAAAATGGCTGCATTAGAAGGTTCTGAAGACTGTTTGATGGTTGGAAGTGGAGCAGCGGCAATCACAAATGCAGTAATATCGCAAGTAAATGCGGGTGATCACATTATTTGTGTACAAAACCCTTATACATGGGCAAATCATTTGATGACAAAAATTCTTCCTCGGTTCAATGTTCATACAACTTTTATTGATGGAACAAATATTGAGAATTTTAAACGAGCATTTACTTCAAAAACTAAGCTAATTTACCTTGAATCGCCCATTTCTTGGACTTTTGAACTGCAAAATTTAAGTGAAATTGCCGATTTTGCTAAAAAAAGAAGTATCACAACCGTAATTGATAATAGTTACTGCACAGCATTATGCCAACGACCAATAGATTTTGGAATAGATTTGGTTATTTATTCTGCTACTAAATACTATAACGGACATAGCGATGTAGTTGCTGGAGCTATTTGTGGCTCAAAAGAAAAAATTACACAAATATTTCATAATGAATACATGACTTTTGGTAATATTCTTGCTCCACAAAATGCGTGGTTAATGCTCCGAAGCCTGCGTACATTACCAATCAGATTGAAGCAATCTTCGGAAAGCACATTAAAAATTATGGCGTACTTAAACGATTCTCCCAAAATTGAAAGAATTTGGTATCCTTTTCATGAAAGTAATCCACAGTTAAACTTAGCCTACAAGCAAATGAAAATGCCGATGGGAATGTTTACGGTTGCTTTTAAGAATAGAAATGTTGAGTCAATCAAGAAATTCTGTGAATCACTACAAAATTTTCTGATTGCTGTATCTTGGGGAGGACATGAGTCTTTAATAATGCCAAAATGTGCATTTGTTAAGGAAGATGATCCACAAGTTAATATGCTCCGATTTTATATCGGATTAGAAGAGGCAGATACGTTGATAGAAGATTTAGACCAAAGTTTGAGCATTTTGTAAGAACTTTATTACAAAAACTTCAAAAAAAGGATAAAATCTTTTATGAATACACACTATAATGTGCATTAGTTTTAACTTAACAGAAAGAGTTAGGTCAATACCATGAATAAACATTACGAGGTCAAGACTGTAAACTCACCAAATAACACTTTTGGTGAATAGAATTCTTCCTCTTGGTTCATGCGGGTCATCAAAAGAACGCCTATAGCAATTGTAAGTAATAACATAATTATAGACACTTTTTATGATGTAATATTTGTTAATTACTTCATAAAAAACAATGCTAAAAAATGTATTAGATAAGCAATTAGATTTTTTTAAATCTGACACAAATTTAATCTAACAACTAAAAACAGTCAATAATCTTTAAAAAAATATTATAAGATTGATAATTTTTAGCACAAACTAAATTTATGGAGGCTACAGGGTTATTACTAATAGTAATAAACATTACGTGGGCGTGACCGCAGGCTCATCATGTAACCTTTTGGTGCATACATTTCTTCGGTCTCACGAATTTTTGTCATCATGATTCCGCCAATTGCGAGTGCTAATGCTGCTAATAACATGGCTTATTTCGATTATATTAGGAATTATTTGTTCAAAAGTATAAATTAAATTTCTATTAGTCAAGTATTTTCAGAAAATATTGAAAATAATACACTAATTAGATGAATATATTTATTTAACGGTATAAATTAAGGAATTATTTTATGAAAAAAGGATTAGTTGAGTCTTTATAAAGTATAAATTTTAAATGTTTTCAGTATTTTAAGTTGAAAAGTCGTATTTTTGTTGAAAAAACCTGTGAAACTTATACTTGTACCCACGCCAATTGGAAATTTAGAAGATATTACTTTACGAGCAATTAATATTTTGAAAGAAGCCGATTTGGTTTTAGCAGAAGATACTCGAAATACTGGTTTCCTTTTAAAACACCTAAATATCTCAAAATCGCTTCAAAGTCATCATGCTTTTAATGAACATCATACTGTTGGAAAGGTGATTGAACGAATAAAAAAGGGTGAAAAAGTTGTTTTGGTTTCAGATGCGGGTACACCAGCTATTTCAGATCCAGGGTTTTTGTTGGTACGTGAATGCTTACGAAGTGGGGTAGAAGTAGAATGCCTTCCAGGAGCAACGGCATTTGTACCAGCTTTAGTGAACTCAGGTTTACCATGCGATAGATTTACTTTTGAAGGATTTTTACCCGTAAAAAAAGGTCGTCAAACTCGACTAAAAGCATTAGTTGAAGAAGAACGGACAATGATTTTTTATGAATCACCATTCAGATTAATAAAAACACTCGAACAATTTGCCGAATATTTTGGTGCCGAGCGTCAGGCGTGTGTATCACGAGAATTAACCAAAATTTATGAGGAGAATGTGCGAGGAACTTTATCAGAAATAATTGCTAATTTTGCAAAACGAACCGTCAAAGGCGAAATTGTAATTGTTGTAAGCGGAAAATCAAGTAAAATAATAAAAGATTAAGAGAGTTCTATGTTTGAATCAATTAAAAATTATACTGTCGAACAACTGATTATTATTACAACTACGCCACTTTATACGATTCTCATCGTAGGTGAAATCGTGTTTAGTAATCTTCAACATCGTAACTATTATACGGTAAAAGATGCGATTACAAATTTGTATTTAATGTTCCTAAATGGTGGACTTGACCTACTTTCGAGGGGTGTTACTTGGGGTGTTTTGGCTTGGTTTTTTCAATTTCATTTTTTTGAAATACAAAATCCGATATTATATTGGGGTCTTCTATTTTTGGCAGAAGATTTTGTGTATTATGTGCTTCATGTGGTTGACCACCATACTCGTTTCTTTTGGGCGGCTCATGTTACACACCATTCGTCCGAGCAGTTTAATTTGACAGTCGGTTTTCGCTCGTCTGTTTTTCAGCCTCTTTATCGTTTTATCTATTTTATTCCGCTTTCACTCATAGGTTTTAAGGCGATTGATATTGCAGTAGTATATTCGATTACACAAATTTATGGTATCTTGGTTCATACAAGTTATATTCAAAAATTTCGTAAAATGCCTTTAATTTTATTAGAATACGTAGTTGTAACGCCTTCTCAGCATCGGGTGCATCATGCTTCTAATACAGAATATTTAGATAAAAATATGGGAATGTGCCTTTCTATTTGGGACAGAATATTTGGTACTTTCCAAGAAGAAATTGATGATTTACCTATTAAATATGGTTTAACTCATCCATTAGAAAACCGAAACGCCGCTAATATTGTATTTCATGAATGGATAGCTTTAGCGAAAGATGTCACTCAATCAGGTGGGTTTATAACCAAATTTAAG
>NZ_JAYWCU010000028.1:0-6909 GCF_043780375.1 Emticicia sp.
AATAAAGTCGATTATAATTAAATTAAAGCCTCATTTGAAAATTTCAAATGAGGCTTTTTTGTTTTTTCAATACTTTTTTGTTCAAAACTGTTTTCTTTATATGGGTATTTTATAACTTTGTATATAAACCTATGATAAAAATCTAATGACGATTGATACTAATGCAACACAACCATCGATGTTCGATTTGTGGCGGCAGAATCACTATTTGTATAAAGACCAATATACTTCGCACCAAACGTCGTACATTCAAAATCTGTTGCCTGAAATTGCTGTGCAACTAAATGTGTATGACGTCTTAGATATTTTGCAACGCCGACTCGGTAGCGAAACGCTTCAACGTGCCTTGGATACTCATCAGACCATTGATAGCCCTGTGAGTCATTATCAGGATAGTTCTTGGCTCAAAAAATCGAATATGGTTGGAATCAATGTTCGAACGATTGGTAATTTTTTTAATGTTATAAAATATGCGTTTACCATTCCAAAAACGCAAGATTCAATACATTTATTACCGATTTGGGAGCCTGGCGTAGTGGGAAGCCTATACGGAATGACAAGTTTTAATATAAATCCTGAGTTTTTTAGTCATGAATTATCCACTGCAATTCCAGCACTCAATACCGTTGAAAAACAATTAAAATTTGTTATCAATATTCTTCATTCAATGGGTAAAAGTGTTGGAATGGACGTTATTCCACACACCGACCGTTTTTCTGAAATGGTGATTGCTTATCCCCGTTTTTTTGAGTGGATCAAACGTGTAGGCGGTCGAATAACAAGTAATTCTGAATCAATTTATCGTGATATTGAAGAAATTATTTGGCATTATTTGGGTAGAAATGGCACTGCCAATGGCACACCTATCTCCTATTCAAAAAACACCTTCTTTTCTCCAGAAATACCAATTCTAAGTGATGAACAACGCTTAGAAATTATTTTTGGGCATAAAAATGACTATCAAGGAAGGCTTAGGCGTAGAGTTGAACTCATGCACGAAATGATTTATCAAGGCTATGAAACTTTGCCAATGACGATGGCTCCCCCCTACCGTGGATTGCATATCAATGCCGAAGATTTTATTATTGATGAGAATGGCAATCGGTGGTACACCTACGAATTTGACGAACCACAAGCAATGTCAAGGGTCTTTGGGCCTTTGGCTCGTTATAAATTCTACCATTCAAAAGACGATAATAGCAATTGGGAATTAGATTTTGAAAACCCCAATAAATATGCTTGGCAATACTTTTTTCAGAAAGTGTATGATTGTCAAAAAACCTATAACCTTGATTTTATGCGGGGAGATATGGCTCATGTGCAACCTCGCCCAACGGGTGTGCCGAAGAAGCCCGATGCTTATTATGACCCCTTAATGGCTGTTAAGAAATTTGTACATCAACAAGGTGTCAAACATTTTGCTTTTTTTGCAGAAACCTTTTTGGTAGAACCTGATTTTATGGGCTATGGCAACGAACTTGACCATTTGGAAGCCATTGAAGCCGACTCAACTTTAGGCGATTTACAAGGTACTGTAGTGGGGTCAGAAGCATATATGGAAAAGTTTGTAACTTATCATAAGCTATTGAATACCAGGCAGTTTGCCCCAAACTATACGGTAATGACCGCCGATAAAGACGACCCTCGGTTCGACGAATTTTATCGCACAGCTAATCATTTAAGGTTTTTTGTAGCACTATTTCTGACTGATATGCCAAGCTATGTTGGTTTAGGTTTTGAAACCAGAAATCTACATATAGAAAGAGGGCAAAACGAAGAATATAGCAAATTATACGTTTTTGATATTAGAGATGAAAACAACCATGATAAAGTTACGCATGGCTCATATATTTGGGGGCAAAATCATCATCAATTTGCCGTATTCCAACAGTTTCAGACTTTGGCAGAACTCATTTGGGAAGAAATAAAACAAAAAGAAGTCAAATGGCTGCTCGAACCTACCCAAACGCAAAAGCTAATGATTTGGACATTAAAAGATAATCCAAAATATGTTTTTGTGGCAAACCTTAATGCTGAAAGTTACATTGATGAAAACTTATTACGTGAAGCAACTTTCAACCACCCTTTGCAGTTTATTCTCGGAACTGGCGAATATAGTTGGCAACATGAATGTAGGGTTTATCGTTTATGTGAATAATGAATTCACGAAACTATAAAATATAAAGAGAAGAACATGGATTTCGGAAAACTTCAAGATATTTCAAATATAGACTTTACGCTTCCGCCTGACAATCCACTGACGGCAAAATTTCTTGATTTAGCTCCGAAGAGCCAAAAATCTAACATATACTTCGGTCTGCCGATTTGGGCAAATAAAGATTGGATTGGTAAAATTTACCCTTATAATGCCAAAGACAAAGATTTTCTCAATTACTACACTCGCCAGTTTAATACCATTGAGTTGAATGTTACTCATTATCAAATTCCAACTTATGAAACTATTCAGCGGTGGAAAGATGCTGCTACTGATGGTTTCAAATTTTGTCCAAAATTCCCACAAGTTATTAGCCATGACCGTCAATTGGTTGGTTGTGAGGCACTTACAGCTGAATTTTGCAATGCCGTTTTGGGTTTAGAAGAGCATTTGGGCATGACATTTCTGCAACTTTCACCCACTTTTAATCCTCGACAAATAAAATTTCTTGAAAATTATTTAAAATCATTACCGTCCAATTTCCCTGTTTCAATTGAATTTCGTGATGCAGATTGGTTTCAAGATAAAAAAGTTTGGACAAATACTTGCCAAATGCTCGCCGAAATGAAAATAGGCACAGTAATAACAGATGTATCAGGACGAAGAGATGTACTTCATAACACTTTAACAACACCCAATTTGACCTTACGATTTGTAGGAAATGAACTTCATCCTACCGACTATACTCGCATTGATGCGTGGTGTGACCGCCTAGTAGCTTGGCTCGAAATGGGACTGAAAAATGCTTATATCTTCGTACATTGTGGCGAAAACAAGTTTGCTCCCGAACTAACAAAGTATTGGATAGACCGATTAAATGCTTTAGTAAATTTACAGATTCAAGCACCCAAAATTACGCCACAGGTCATTCAAAGTAGCTTGTTCTAATAAAAAAACACTTGCATTGTATTGTGCAACTCTATAAATTGCATGAAAAATACAAAACCGTAAAATAAATCCATATTACAACAAAGATTTTTTTTCCTGACAAATTTAGCGAACTAAATAAGCCCGACGCTTTGTCGGGTTTTATTTTTTAGCGAATAACAACCAATCAACAATAATATGCAAGCGATTTTAGTTTATTGCGGAGCAAATCCAGGTACAAAGCCCATCTATAAAGAAACTGCCGAAGAACTTGGCAAAATCTTAGCTATCAACAATATACGTTTGATTTATGGGGGAGGTAGTATAGGCTTAATGGGAATCATTGCCGATGCTGTTTTGGCAAATAATGGTCAAGTTACAGGCATCATACCCTACTTTTTAGACCGTATGGAAGTTGGTCATAAAAATCTTCCAGAAATGCACAAAGTAGAAAGCATGCACGAAAGAAAAGCTCTCATGGAAAAACTTTGTGATGGAATTATTACGCTGCCTGGAGGCTATGGAAGCATGGATGAATTGTTTGAAATATTGTCGTGGTCGCAGTTAGGTTTGCACCAAAAACCCGTTGGTTTGCTAAATCTTAATGGTTTTTATAACCATTTATTGAAACAATTAGATGTAATGGTAGAAGAGGGATTCTTGAAACCTGAAAATAGAAATTTAGTCATTGTTTCAGACAATATCGAAGACCTATTGCAAAAAATGGAGGCATTTAAACCTTCTTATCACGAAAAATGGCTAAAAAGAGAGCAAATTTAATATTTAAAATGGTGCAACGCTTTTATGTTAATTTTCGTCTAATAAATTTGAAATATTAATTTTTTGGCGAACTTTACCAAAAGTTTTGCTTCAAATCCCCCCCCCCCTATTAACGATGAAAATGACCTTTAAAAATGCTTTTTGGTTAATGCTTCTGTTGTCAAAATTTGGAGTTTCATCGGCACAATGCCCTACAACAGGTTTACCAACTACCACAGTCAAAGGAAAGTTCGAAATAAATTTCAATAATATAAAAACAACCGTTGATGGTAATACTACTAACAAAGTAACCGTTTGCCCTAATAATACTTTTACGGTTACCGATAAAAGTGGGCTTGCCAATATCCAATATTATTTCAATACTACACGACCAGCCTTTCCTGCCCCTCCTAATGGCTATGCCGCAGGTAATAACCGAACCATTCCTACAACAACGGCTGGACAATACATTGTGATACAAGTAAGTTTCGATGCTACTACTCGCACAATTAAGTCTTATGCTTGTCAGGCAATTGATGTGAAAATACCCTCATCAACACCTAAGTTTACGGTCAGCACTTGTGTTCCTATGCAAGCACAAATAGATATTCCAACCGACGCCAGTAATACTTTTGACTCTTATGTCATTAATTGGGGCGATAATACTGCGGTAGAAACTATTTCAAAAACTCAAATTCCTTTAATAGCAAAAAAACATACTTATATTAATACAAATAATCGAACAATTACGATAACAGGTAAAAAAGCAAGTGAGCTTTGCGATGTAATAACAAATACAAATGTTGCACCCACCGGCAAAAGCTCTTTTTTTCCTAATTTGTTCAGTTTGACTGTGCAGGACAATGATACAATTCAAGTTCGCTATGCTGTTGGTGTAAATAATACGTACGATTTTTATCAAAAAACTGGCACAGGAAATTATCAAAATGTTAAAAAAACTGTAAATCCAACCTTTGGACTTAATGTCGTAAAAATACCTGTAAAAGAAGCAAATAAGACCCAATATTGCTATAAAGTAGGCGTAACAGATGCTTGTGCAAGAACTACTTATTCGGACTCAAGTTGTTCGATTCCTCTTCAAGTTACGACTTTAGATAAACGAAATTTCTTAAAATGGAAAACATTAATTCCTGCAAGATTTGTATCTTATCGAGTAGTTAGAAATGGAAATACTAATTTCAAAAATATTACAAAGTCTTCTACCGACACCCTTACCGACCGACCGACAGTTTGCGGTACTACTTATAGTTATCAGATTATTGCTCTTTCGGGGGCAGTCCAATCAATATCTCGCACTATCAATGTCATTGGCGTTGATAGTACCAAGCCACCAATAATTACGAATGTTTTGGTGTCGGTCGAAAAAGAAAAAGTGAGTATAACAGCCACTTTACCAGCTGGTCAGCGACTTAAAAACTACAATTTTTATCGTTGGAAAAATAATAAGTTAGAATCGTTTTATATTGGAAATGGTACTCGAACAATTGATGACAAGTCGAATCCGACCAATCAGCGAGAATGTTATAAAGTTGCCTATGAAAATACCTGCGGAATTATTTCGGATACTTCGGCGGCATTTTGTCCATCGTTTTTAACTTTAGAAGGTTCGGGAATTAAATGGACAGAGTATCAGAAGTTTCTTTTGGGTTTGAATGCTTATTATGTTGAAAAAATAGATGATAAAGGATCCGTATTGACCACTACAAAGGTTGATAAAAACCTAAAATTTGACCCAGACCCAAGCAGCATTGACCCAACCAATCCAATCGTAAAGTTTCGGGTGAGGGCAGTTTCTACCAATAATCTTGTTAGTTACTCAAATGAAGTGCTTTATGCCCAAAAATTACTGATGTTTATGCCCGATGCTTTTACTCCAAACGGAGATAATATCAATGAGGTTTTTGAGATAAAAGGTATTTTCATCAAAGATTTTAAGATGCGAATTTATAATCGTTCGGGAAATGTAATTTTTGAAACTGAAGACTATAAAAAAGGTTGGGATGGCTCGTATGATGGTAGCTCTGTGCCTGAAGGACAATATTATTATGAAATAAACGCCATTGATTTCAAAGGGGAATTGACCAAGACCAACGGTCGAATTATGGTTGTGAAATAGTTGAGAAAAATAAAGAAAATACTAAAAATGCTCATACGATACGTCAGAATGACTTTTAGAGAAGATAAAATCGAAGAATTCCTGAAAATATTTAATGACTCAAAGCATAAAATCAAGGCAATGAATGGTTGTCAGCATCTTGAACTGATGCACGACATTAACCACCCTACAATTTTTATGACACACAGCCACTGGAACTCTGAAATAGATTTGAATAATTACCGAGATTCAGAACTTTTCAAAATAACTTGGGCAAAAACTAAAGCAATATTTGCCGATAAACCTATTGCTTTCTCAGTCGAAAGTTTGATTGTTGTGTAATTTTTGACCGTATTTTTCGTTGCTTATTTAAAATAACAAGCTACATGAAACAAATAATAATTATATTCTTTTTAAGTGTTTTAGTCTTCATGCCAGAGTTTTCGCAAGCGTCTGAAAGTAAATTAGTGACTAAAATGCAAATTCAAAAAGCCAATGATGGCGGACGTAAAAACAAAAGTGGAAGTTATCGCAAGAAAAAAGGCTTTATGTGGGGCATATTTAGAGGAAAAAATCAATGCGATTGTCCAAAGCACTAATTTTGAGTCGATTAGGAGTTATTTTTTCTATTCACAATTAACTTTTACAAAAACTTTGTTCGATAAGCCAAAGGTGTTGTTTTCTTGATTGCTTTAAACTGTCGGTTAAAATTTGAAAGATTATTAAATCCACTTTCAAATGAAATTTCAGCTACGCTCATTTTGTCTACCATTAGCAACTTGCAAGCATGTTCGATACGAATCTCTGCTAAAAATTGTGTAAAAGTTCGGCGAGTGCGTTTCTTAAAATATCTACTAAATGCCGACTCGCTCATATTTGCCAAGTCTGCCACATCTTTCAACTGAATTTCTTCTTGATATTTTAGCATCACAAACTCAAAAACCTTGTTCAT
>NZ_JAYWCU010000029.1:0-8840 GCF_043780375.1 Emticicia sp.
GTGAGCCAATGGAAGCTTTGACCGAAAGAATCAATGAATCTTGTTTATTAGGAATTCTTCGAAATTATAAAAGATTTATTTTGCACAATGTAAACTGCAACCAAGATATTCAAGTACAAATACGCTCTGAAAGAAACGTTTATGAAACGGCCAGTGGAAGACTATTAGTTGCCTATCTTTCTGAGAAAGAAAGGGAGCGTTTCTTGCAATACAATGGGCTACCTAATGAATCAATATGGGAGGTGGCATCAACACTTGATGGTTTAGTAGCTGAACTTTACAAAATAAGATTGTCGGGTATTGCAATGACAAATTTTTCGCACACTCATTTGGTTGGGTTTGCAGTGCCAATTCATGCAAATGGTAAGGTAATAGCTGGATTAAGTGTTTTTCTTCCAGAGTACAGATGCACGGAAGCACGAAGTTTAGAAATTACAGCTTCATTAAAAGAAACTGCATCAAATATTGAAGTCATATATCAAAAGCAATAATTGGATGGAGAGTTTGCTTATTATCCATTTCCTTAGAAGAAACCAGTTTTTTGAGGTATGCTAATTTAGCCTCACGGTTAATTGTAAAAGATTTTTATTAAATTCTTCGAAACGAAGGGCGATTTTCTCACCCTTTCGTTAGGAAATGGTTGTCTTTTTCGGGTCATACCTTGCAAAAATTTATGTTTTGAGAGCAAATCTCTAAAATCATCAGAGGCAAATTACTCGCCCCCATTTCAACGAACAATGAACCATTTTGGGGGGGGCTTTGCTCAATAACTTTATTTAAAGCATTGACTACAAGGACACTATGCATATTGTTCGCTAAATTCCATCCTACTGTTTTTCTACTAAACATATCATATATTAGACTTGTTTGCAAAGCACTTTTTTTTGTAATTTAGATTGTCTTGGCAAAAACTAACTAAAGAAAAGAACACCAGCTACCAACATCGGTTTTGACCAAGAGTGGCTGACGGAATAAACCTCAACTTGAGTTCACTATTTAGCTTTTGTTCGGGCTGACAGAAACCTCGTTCGCCTTAAGTGCGTCAGTTGTTCGGCTGAATTTTTATTCAATCGTTGTGTCATGCGTTCTTAGAACGCTAATACAAACAGCTTTTACACAACGCCATTTTAAAAACGGCTGACACAAAGACTAATTTTAAAATTAGCCTAACGCTTACCATCATTTGCCAACACTAAGGCAAGCGGGGGTGGAATGAATTAGGATGTTTTTTGATTTTGTATTCATGGATTAAGGTTTTTAAACGATTTCCTTAATCGTATAATACCTTGTTTTAATAAGCTTGCTCTACATGGGGTCGGTCAATCCACTTACTCGAATAAGTTTTTTATTGACAAATTCATCAATACCCAATTCTGCTAATTCACGCCCATACCCAGAGCGTTTTGTGCCACCAAAAGGTAAATCCGCTTGTGTCCAAGTGGGGTGATTAATGAAAACCATACCTGTATCAATTTGGTCAGCCACTCGTTTACCCCGTTCAATATCTTGTGTAAAAACTGAACCGCCCAAGCCAAAAGGTGAATCATTAGCCAATACAATAGCCGCTTTTTCGTTTTTTACTCGATAAAAAGAAGCAACTGGACCAAATAATTCTTCGTAATAGGCAGGATTATCAACCTCAATATCCGTTAATATGGTTGGTTGCATAAATGCACCCTCACCCTCTCTTCGTTTGCCACCTAACAATACTTTTGCACCCGCCTTCACCGCTTTATCCACTTGGTCTGCCAAATGAACGGCGGCTTCTTCACTACTCAAAGGTCCTAATTCTGTATCTGCATTCATGGGGTCGCCCACCTTCAAGTTTGCCATTTTATCAGTAAACTTTTTTAAAAATTCATCGGCAATGGCTTCTACGGCAATAAACCGTTTTGAAGCTACGCAACATTCTCCGTTATTATTTATTCTACCGACCAATGCCCACTCAACGGCTTTATCAATATCAGCATCTTCCAATATGATAAAGGCATCGCTACCGCCTAATTCTAAAACTGATTTTTTTAAGTTTTTTCCAGCTTCGGAAGCTAAATTTGCTCCTGCCGCTTCGCTTCCAGTCAATGAAACGCCTTTAATTCTTTTGTCTGAAACTAAGGCGGATGCCCGTTTTCCTGATATTAAAAGATTGGTATAAAGCCCTTTGGGAGCATTGGCTTCTTCAAACAATTCTTCGATAGCAATGCCACACTGCGGAACGATGGAAGCGTGTTTTACGACTATCGTATTGCCAACCATTATATTAGGGGCGGCAAATCGAGATACTTGATAAAAAGGGAAATTCCACGGTTCAACGCCAAATAAAACCCCAATCGGACTATGACGAATAAATGCTTCACCGTGTTCTGGACTTAACACTTTATCAGCAAGAAATTTGGCTCCGTTATCGGCATAGTAATCAAATATATTAGCACTGAGCATGATTTCCCCTTCCGCTTGGGTGAGAAGTTTTCCCATTTCTAATGTAATGGTTTTAGCCAATTTTTCTTTATGTTTTCGCATTAAGGCAGCAACTTTATGAAGTAAATCGGCTCTATGTTCGTATGAAGTTTTCTTCCACATTTCAAACGTCTTTGTTGCTTGAACTACCGCCGCATCAACTGCCGAATCGGTCATTTCTTCAAAAGATTTGACAACTTTATTAGTAACAGGATTTACTGTTTGAATAGACATGAAGTTTTTTTAACTATTAAAATGAATAATTAATTTTATATTTCTTGACTAATTTTAAATTAAGAGCCAATAAAATTCAGCTCTTAATTTAAAATCACCTACATTTTCATTTTGCCCATTTTCCCATTCATATAAACAACATCTCCTTCTTTCATGGTCATGGTTTTACCACTTTTTGTTTTCATGATTCCGTTAGTCATAACCATAGTACCGTTACTCAATATCATATCTTTATCCATGCTCATTGTTTTGCCATTTTTCATGATTTGCATTTTGCCATTCATCATCATAATATGGTCTTTTTTCATGTTCATCTTTTGTCCCATTTTCATGCCTTTCTTCATATCCTTGTGTTCCTGTGAAAATGCAGTTGAACTTAACGCAAGGGCTGTAAATAAAATCAGTAATTTTTTCATGTTTTTAAAAGTTTGTGGCTTCCACAGTTTGTGTATGGCTACCTGTTAAAATAAATTTGTTTTACTATTTTTATACTATACTGTAATTATTTCCCATTTCTGGAATTATTAAAAACTCGCATCAAGAGTGCGACAACTAAAACGAGAAAAATACCTCCCAAAAGCATTTCCGTAACCGAGAAAGAAAAATTTCCATTAGAGTTTCCATGATTATTCCCCATTCTTTCATTCTGTGCAAGTACGCCTAAACTATAAGGGAAGGCTAAAAAAAATAGTATTAGCTTTTTCATGTTTTTAAAAGTTTGTGGCTTCCGTAGCAATGCTGATAGTTGCCAGTTTAAAAAGATTATTTTCATTATTTCAAGCATTGTGTTTGAATTATTACACTTATTCAGCTAAAAAACCGCCATCTATTTCTAAGGTTGTGCCTGTTATAAATGAACTGTCATCACAAGCCAGGAATATAAAACCTTTGGCAATTTCTTCCGATTTTCCCATACGTTTCATGGGGTGCAAATCAATAATGTGTTGTTTTATTTCTGGATTTGTTCCTATATCGCTTTTAGCTATTAAAGGCGTTTCAATAAATCCTGGGCAAATTGCATTGATTCTAATTCCTTCAAGAGCATATTCCAAGGCTGCTGTTTGTGTAAGACCAATAACACCATGTTTTGCAGCAACGTAATGGGCGGAAGTGGCAAAACCTACTTTGCCCAAAATGGAAGCCATATTTATAATAACTCCATTTTTTTGTTTTGCCATTTGAGCCAACTCATGCTTCATGCCATTGAACACGCCATTTAAGTTTATGCCAATTACTTTTAGCCATGCATGCTCAGTCATATCTCCTATTTTATTTGGTTCACCTGCAATTCCCGCATTGTTTAGTGCCACATCAAGCGTTCCAAAAGTGCTTACAACTTTTTCAATCGCCGTTTGTACTTGTGCAAAAACCGATACATCACATTCAATAAAAATAGCTCTTGGATTTACTTTTTTTACTTCTTCCATTACTTCATCAGTAGTTTCTGATTTCATATCGGCAATTGCTATATTGGCACCTTCATTTGCCGCTGCAATAACACAAGCGTTGCCTATGCCTGAGAATCCACCTGTGATGAATACGGTTTTATTTTCTAATTTTTGCATTTTAATATTTTGTCTGAACACCTAATTTCATTTTAAATTTTTGAAATTATCATTATTCCATCATTCAGCCATCACTTCCACGCATCATTGTTGTTAACCTGTTATTTTACTTCAACCACTTTTCTCCGTTTTCGCTATTCATCATGGTTTCTATCATTTCTTTCAACATTTCATTATTGTTAGCAATCGAATCCATGATTTCCTTTCTTGTTTCAGATTTTCAAAGTGCTTGTTTTGTATTTATATTTTGCTCACAAGATGCTAAAAGTGCTGTAAAAGCAGTAATGAATGCAAGTTTTTGCAATGTTCTCATGATTTTAAGTTTGTTAAATGTACACTGTTGCTGTCTATAACTATACGTCGTAGGCGAAACTTGAAAAAACCAATCATTTTGCCGAATTATCTTCAAGAATCCGTTTTCGCTCATTATACTCTTCGGCGTTAATACTTCCAGAAGCAAAACGTCTCTTTAAAATATCAAGGGGCGAATCTTTTTTGCTTCGCTGTCCAGGAATATTGTAGGGAGTTGCAAAAATCCAAAAAAGAAGTATTGCCCACACAAACCACCAAATAAAGTGCATTCCTCCAAAATTGTAACCATTATACATTTCCATTATTTCTATTATTTAAGTTTAATAATTCTCTTGGCAAAACATTCTTTTGGAAAATTCTGCGAAGAGAATTATGCTATTACATTTTACAAGCCTCTGCACACTTTTTACAGGCCTCCATACAAGCCTTGCAATGCTCACCGTGCTTAGCACATTCTGCCATACAAGCCTCACAGCATTTCACGCATAATGCACAAATATCATCACAGAATTGCGAATCTCTGGCACATAATTTGGCACATAAAGTACAGATATCCGCACAATCTCGACAGGCTTTTAAGCACTCTTCCATGCCTCCCATTGTAATGCACATGGTAGCACATTTTTCACATTCAATCATGCAGGCTAAACAAGCATCAATACACTCTTTTGAATTTTTCATTGTTAAAATGTTTAATTACTATTAATTATTGAAACTATGTAAATGCTTGATGATCAATACTAGACTTGTTGCAATGGAAGATTATTCGTTTAAAAACAGCCTTTTTTTACTTGATTTCATAAATCGAAACTCCCATTGCAACAAGTCTAATTGAGAGATTTCCAAGAATCAAAGGTTATTACATTAATTTTGTAAAGTGTTACATAATTTTGGGGAAGTATTGCATATTTCACACATTTGTTGAAATTGTATGTAGTGTCAAACAGGTGATTTCTTATTTTTCTTAGTAAGAAAATTGTAATTATTTTTAGATTTCTCAAGTTTTAAAAAAATATTATCTGATGCCAACGTTAAGTTTGAAAATATACATTTTATTTTTATTGAAAATGGCAAAAAACAATTTGATATTAAGGAAATAAATATCGAAAATACCCAAAATAAATTTACTGAGGTGATTACTGACGTTGATTTGCCCAATGAAAGCTTTGTGGTAAAAGAAGCATATAACCTTTTGATGAAAACGAAAAATACTGAAGAATTGAAAACTAAACCCAAAAAAAATGAGCTATCAAGAAATAATCAAATATCTTGGCGAAGATGCCGACAATTTGTTAAAACACGAAAGTAAAACAATTGCTAAAAGTCAATTACATTCGCCATCATCTGACTTTATAGACAATATTTTTGCCCAAAGCAATCGAAGTATTCCTGTGTTGCGTAGTTTACAAACACTCTATGGTCATGGCAGATTAGCCAATACAGGCTATCTTTCAATTTTGCCAATTGACCAAGATATTGAGCATACGGCAGGTGCATCTTTTGCTAAAAATCCTATTTATTTCGACCCTGAAAATATCGTTCGTTTGGCGATTGATGGTGGGTGCAATGCAGTAGCCACCACTTTTGGAAATTTAGCAATTTTAGCTCGAAAATATGCACATAAGATTCCTTTTGTAGTAAAACTAAACCATAATGAGCTTTTAACGTACCCAACTAAACATGAGCAAATTATGTTTGGTTCAGTCGAATCAGCTTGGAATTTGGGAGCTATTGCTGTTGGAGCAACCATATATTTTGGTTCAGAAGGTTCAAATCGTCAGATTATCGAAGTAGCAAAAGCTTTTGAAAAAGCCCATGATTTGGGCATGGCAACCATACTTTGGTGCTATACTCGCAATAATGGTTTCAAAAAAGACGGTATCAATTACGAAACAGCAGCCGATATTACAGGACAAGCCAACCATTTAGGTGTAACGATTCAGGCAGATATTATCAAACAAAAAATGCCTGAAAACAATGGCGGTTTTACAGCAATCAATTTTTCAAAAAGTGCCACTGAAATGTACACCGATTTGAGTTCTGAGCATCCAATAGATTTGTGCCGCTACCAAGTAGCCAATTGTTATATGGGTCGGATTGGTTTAATCAACTCAGGCGGCGAATCAAAAGGCGAATCAGATTTGGAAGATTCTGTGAAAATAGCAGTTATCAACAAACGTGCTGGTGGTCAAGGCTTAATTTTGGGTAGAAAAGCTTTCCAACGACCTTATAGTGAAGGCGTTGAATTATTAAATGCCGTGCAAGATGTGTACTTAACAAAAGAAATTGGGTTGGCATAAACATAATAAAAATCCATTTAACAAAAATACCATGAACATCTTTTTTTCAAAACAATTCATATGGGAAATCGCCCGAATTATCACCGTTGGCGTAGCCAGCATATTGTATTATTTTGAGATTATTCCTCTGCCTGTTTTACTCGCGGCAATGGCATTTGGACTATATTCACTACTAAAAGTTGCAGCAGAAGACCTTTTTAAAGAACGAAAAATTGGTACAGAAATATTCATTACCATTGCCGTAATAATTTCAATCGTTGGCAAAGAATATTTGGCAGGTTCGGTAGTTTTAATGATAATTTTAATAGCCGAATACATAGCCAGTGCCAGTGGCGAAAGGGCAAGGGCTTCTATCAAAGAATTAATTGGCACAGTACCCAAAACAGCAATTGTAAAAAAGGACAATGAGGAAATTACCGTACAAATTGCAGATTTGAAAATTGGTGATATTGTATTAGTAAAAGCAGGTGAAAAAATAGCCGTTGATGGAAAAGTTGTGGCTGGCGAAGGTACTGTAAATCAAGCACCTATTACTGGCGAAAGTACACCACAGGAAAAAACAATAGGTAGCGATGTCTTTGCAGGCACAATTGTGGAGCTTGGTGCTTTGGATATTCAAATGACCAAAGCAGGTACTGATACCGTTTTCGCCCGCATTATTGCTTTGGTTGAAGAAGCCGATGCACAGCAAGCCCCTATCGAAAAATTTACCGATAAAGTGGCTTCATGGCTTATTCCGATAGTTTTTGTATTTGTAGCAGGGGTGTATTATTTAACTCGTGATATAAAATTGGTTATCGCCTTGCTTATTTTCACCTCACCTGCCGAGCTTGGTTTGGCAACGCCCCTTGTTACCATAGCCGCCATTGCTCGTGCCGCACGGGAAGGGATTTTGATTAAAGGCGGTAAGTTTTTGGAAGAACTCGCCAAGGTAAACACTATCGTATTTGATAAAACAGGCACACTTACTATTGGTAGCCCTACGGTAAATCAATTTGAAATTATTGATAAAAACTATGATGCCAATACTTTAGTAAAATTGGCAGCTTCTACCGATAGGCGGTCGAGCCATCCATTGGCAAAATCTATATTGACTTATGCCGATAATTTAAAAATTATTTATCCCGAACCCGAAAGTTTTGATGTAATAAGAGGGCGTGGTGTAGCGGCTACGGTTGAAGGCAAAACCATTTTATTGGGAAATAAAGAATATATGACCGAAAGTAAAGTGAGTGGTCAAATTTCTACACAAAACCAAACCGATACGGCACTATATCTTTCAGTTAATGGTACTTTGGCTGGGATTTTTTATGTCTCAGATGCCATCAGACCTGCCGCCAAGCAAATGATAGAAGGGTTAAGAAAAAGTGGTGTTTCTAAAATTGTAATGCTCACTGGCGATAATGAGCAAACAGCCGCCTATGTAAGC
This sequence comes from Emticicia sp., assembly GCF_043780375.1. Classification (GTDB taxonomy): domain Bacteria; phylum Bacteroidota; class Bacteroidia; order Cytophagales; family Spirosomataceae; genus Emticicia. Next base: position 8,295 of record NZ_JAYWCU010000029.1, read on the forward strand.
AAGCAAATTGGCATTACTGAATTTAGGGCAAATTTATTGCCCGAAGACAAAATAAATATTGTAAAAGAATATCAAAAAGAAGGTCAAAAAGTGGCAATGGTTGGCGATGGAATCAATGATTCTCCTGCACTGATGCAGGCAAATGTAGGCATTGCCATGGGTGCTATGGGTACAGAAGCAGCAATGGAAGCAGCAGATATTGTATTGATGGAAGACAAATTAGAAAAAATAGCAAGAGTAAGAGCAATCAGTAAAAAAGCATTTAGCACCATCAAAGAAAACATCATTTTTGGGGTAGGTATTGTGCATGTTATTGGAATCACATTGGTTTTGTTAAAAATATTGGGTCCTATTCAAGCTGCGGTGATTCATCTTTTGCCCGATACATTGGTATTTTTAAATTCGATAAAACTTTTGCGGATAAAAATTGACGGTGAATAAAAATCAACAGGGTTTGTTCATAAAAAAAAAGGTTACTTAAAGATTGCTGGTATTAACTTCCAGTTTTTAGTCAATTTTTCTCTTAGGATGGATTTATTACCACCT
>NZ_JAYWCU010000030.1:0-39565 GCF_043780375.1 Emticicia sp.
AGGTGGTAATAAATCCATCCTAAGAGAAAAATTGACTAAAAACTGGAAGTTAATACCAGCAATCTTTAAGTAACCTTTTTTTTTATGAACAAACCCTGTATTCCTTTAAGACTTAGAAGGCGACTGTCGCACGGGTTTAAACTTTAAATCACAAACGTTTTTACCAATGCGTTTTCCATTTTTTAAGCCTTCTTCGTTGGAATTTCGATAGTGGATACCACCATAAAGGCGTGAAAGAGCGGCTTCTTCGGCAAACTCATAAAAAGACTCAAAAGAGCGAGGTTTTAGGCCTCTTGCAGCATGGGAATTATCAGTAAAATGATAATTGAAGCCAAATAAATCTGACAAAACTTGGGCGGTTGCTCCCGAAACAGAAGCATGTCCAGAAGTATATTCAGGAAATGGCGGTGTGTCGAGTAATGGATTCCAATTTCGGTCAATTGTTGTACGTATGTATGAAACTGGTCGCAAGACATTGTGCATAAATTTGCATTTCCAACACGAAATGAAGGCATCTGCTGTAGCAATGCTTACTTTACAATAAACTTCTACCGCTTTGTCTAAACTTAGTTTTTCGTTTGTAACTATTTGTGCAGTAATAGAAATGGCATGACCGGGAGGTGTAAAAGTTTTTCCAGCATCATCAGACCAATACCTTGCAATGGTTGTTTGCTCAATTGATAAGTTTTTGCCAACACTATAAACTTCTAATGCTTGGGCATACATTACTGATGAAATACTTGCCTCGCATCGAGGCGGAATTGGTAAATCAAAATCGCTATTTCCCTTTACAAATGGTCGATTTTTACCCCAAAAAGGTTGCAGTGGAGTTTGCTGCTCACTTGTTGGTGTCCAAACGCAAGCACCCGTGATGGTTTTATAACCTTTCGGAAAATTTTTATTATAACCTTCGTGTCCACCATCGGTTTTTGAATAATCAAATACTGCTTTAGCTATAGATTCACCAAATTTTACAGAACGCAAAGCTGTTTCTTTGTCAGTATCGTTCATGTATTTTTTCTCAAAAAAATCTTTCAGCGAATCAATTTTTGCAAGATTTGATTTAGAAGTATTGGCATAAAGGCTTTTGGTAATCGCAGCTTGGGCAGCATTAGCACATAAAACCCAATGATAATTTTTAGCTGATTCTATTTTTGGAATAGTTTTGAATTCATTCAAAATACCAGTAAGTGATTGATAATCAGGCATCCCATTGACAACCGACTCATAGAGCGTAAGTCCTGAATAACCCAATGCACGAGAAGCAACTGGTGGAGAAAACCCATCTGTATTTGAAATCAGGTATAATTGCAGATTGAACCAAGCCGTAGCAACTTCGCTCGAAAACTGTTTGGTTGGACGTTGAGCCAAAATATTTTGCCAAAAGAAAAAATACAAGATGGTCAATATCAGCGTCTTGTGCGTTTTTAGCGATATATTTTTTATAATAAACATAAATCAAATGTACAAATTCTTCATAAATAAAAAAATTTCTGAGAATTTAGCTTTACCCACTGACGAGGCTTTTTACGACCACCGTCAGGGGTTTAGCTGAGCTTAAACAAAAATGAATTAAGAAGTCAAGATAAAATCTTTGTTAGACTATACTCATTTGAAATTCTATTCTATCAACTATTTTGTAAATTTCAATTTCAAGATGTTTTTGGCAATTTCTTTGCCATTTTTCTGACCATTTTCATTTCCTTGACGATAATGAATTCCCCCATAAAGGCGAGACATTGTAGCCTCGTTGGCATATTCGTAAAACGATTTGAACGAACGGTCAGGAAACTTTCCAGTATGCGTATTGTCAGTGAAAGCATAATTATCGCCAAAAATACTTGTCAGTGTTTCGGCAGCAGCACCTGAGCCTGATGAGTGTCCAGAAGAATATTCTGGAAATGGTGGCGTAGTAATTAAAGGCGACCAAGTCGGGTCAATTGCTTGACGAATATAGGTCTGCGGACGCATCAAGTTATAAACATATTTACAACGCCAGCAAGCTACAAATGCATCATTTACAGCCATTCCTACTTTTGCGTATACTTCAGCAACTTTATCTAATTTTACCTTTTCTTTTTTCAAAATAATGTTTGCGATATTGAAGTGATGTCCTGGTGGTGTAAGTGTATTTCCACCATCTGCCCAGAAATTTGCAATCGCTTTTTGGTCTGCTGTTAAGGCTTTACTTATATCATATACCTCTTTTCCTAATTTAAACATATCGGAGGTTTCTTTGAAAGAAAAAGTAGAAGGAGCAACTGGATTTGTAGTCGCATTTAAGGCAGAAAAGGTGCGGTTTTTGCCCCAATAAGGCAGTAATGGTATTTTTTGAGAGCCTGTTGGCTCCCAAAATCCAATACCTACTGGCGTTTTAAAATCGGTCGGAAAATTATTTTTCCAGCCTTCGTGTCCACCATCAGTTTTTGAATATTCCCAGATTGCTTTACCAATATCTGCTCCAAAAATCATAGAGCGGTCAATAATTTCTTGGTTTTCGGCATCTCTTTTTAGCGTACTTTCAATGTTTCGACGTAGTGAATCAATGGCAGATTTATTGGCATCGTTTGTAGTAGCATACATCTCAACAATTAAAGTTGAAAGTGCAGAATTGGCTGCTAAACCCCAGCTATATTCCTTCGTTAAATCAGGTTTCGGTAGGGTAGTTAAGCCAGCTATTTGTCCTGCTAAAGATTGATGGTCTTTCATTCCATAAACAATGCTTTCATACAAGGCAAGGCTCGTATAAGCCAATGTGCGTGCTGAAACTGGTGGGGCATAGCCTGGAGTAGATTTAATTAAAATTAATTGCAAATCTGTCCAACGGGTAGCAATGCTTGCATCAAATTCGCTTGTAGCTTTAGATACACCAACGGCCGGGTTTGGATTTTCGACTGCACTTTTGTCTTTACAAGAAGTAAATAATACGCCCATCACCATCAAAATAAGTAAGGGGCGAAACAGGATTTTGAATTTCTTTGAGAAGAAATAGGTATAATATTTTATCATCACTCTTTATGATTTTGACAGTACTTTTATATTCAACAGTTAAAAGTGTTTGCTGCAAAAATCTTGCCAAAGCAAAATCGAATTTTGTGCATTATTAAGTGTATAATTATTTGATTATCAATGATTAGACTTCCTGCGAAAGTGTTTTATGATTGAAAATCTACTATTTTTCAATCATAAAACACTTTCGCAGGAAGCCTATTTATAAAATAACAAATCGGTTTGGCAAAGTTTATCAAAAATCATGCTATTTAATAGATAGGTTAAAAAGCATTCTTAAATCAGTTTTTGGAACTCGCCTGACTGATGGCGATGAGCCATTTCGACGTAATGTGCAGCACTCATTTCGAGCATTTGGGCATACTCTGAGGTGATTTGTTTCACTATTTTAGCAGGAATACCCAAGACCATTGAATAATCAGGAATTTCCATGCCTTCGGTTACCAAAGCACAAGCTCCAATGATACAAAATTTGCCAATTTTTGCCCGATTCAAAATTGTGGCACGCATGCCTATAAGTGTACAATCTCCTATAGTTGCTCCGTGTACGATTGCTCCATGACCTACCGTTACGTCATCACCAATGATAGTTGGTTCGCCGTAATCAGCGTGCAAAATTGCCCCATCTTGAATATTGGTACGTTTGCCAACAATAATTTCCTCTACATCGGCACGAATTACAGCTGAGTACCATACTGAGGAATCTTCTCCGAGTGTAACTTTGCCTATTACGGTGGCATTTGAGGCGATAAAATTGGGCATTTTATGTTGTTTTGAAGGATTTAGATTTGACTACCGCATTGGCTTTAAAATTACACAAATCTAAAAAATATTGATTAAAAACGAGTTGAAACTGTCAAATTTACACTCCGCCCATCAGAAGCCCAAATACCAGGGCCTGGATAAAATTGAGGACGTTTAGTAAAATATTGCTTATTGGTTGCATTGTTTAGGTTGAGTTTAAGCAATAAATTGCTCGAAATTCTATAAGTTGCATTAAAATCTAAAATTCCGTAGGCAGGCACAAGACCTACGCTACCATTTGCCGAAGGTTGTACGGTGTTGAGAGCATCGGCAAAGCTTTTGGCTGTGTAACTGAAAAGGCTTGTTAAACTCACTTTTCTGTATCTAAATGTTGCTCCATTGCGACTAATGACTTGGGGCGTACTTTCCACGAAATTTCCTTCGATGCTAATATTTTTTTCGCCCGAACGAATCTCTGCTTTCAAATATTTTGCTTGCATCAATGACGTTGAACTAAATATTGAAAAATTTGCTTTGTCGTTGATTCTTGTATAATATTCTACAAACATTTCCAAGCCATTTGTGAAAGAATCTCCAATATTAGTTCTTAATATTTGAAAATTTCCTTTGGCATCAGTTTGAGCCAATGTGCCGAGTCGGTTTTTGTAAAGTAGTTGAAAATACGTAAATTCAACTCTTAGTTTTTCGAAATTTCCTTTATAACCAGCCTCAAAATTGTAACCATTTGCATCTTTCAAATTATCAGAAGATTTTTCATAAATTGATGCAGGAATAATGTCTTTGAAAATTACAGGACGATAAGCCTGCGAAAAACCTGCATATAAATTTTGATTTTTTGATAGTTGATAATCAGCGTTTAAGCCAAATAGTGGGAAACGATGAGGAATTACATTAGGTAATTTTTCGGGGTCATAATAACTAATAATTCCCGACATTTTCGACTCACCTGATTCGATTCTAAAGCCTGGAGAAATAGCTAATTTTGAAGTCAAATTAATGCGATTTTCAACAAAAATAGCGATATTTTGAGTCTTGAAATGTAAATCTCGCCCCCAATTTCCTGTAATACTCAAGTCGAAATCGCTACTTGTTGTACCTTTTCCTTACTGACGGCGATGCATATCATTATTCATCAACTGAACTCCTCCTACCAATATCGACGGCTTTTTCCCTAAGCGATATTCATGCAAAATCCGTAGTTCGGAAGTATAGCTATGGTAATTGTCAATATCCACCTGACGATTGGCATATTGCAAAGTTTGAGGGTCAATTTTATCAATAATGTCGGCAGTTTTATCAAACATTACACTATTTCGACTGCCAAAAATTGCTGATGTAACCCACGAAAGTTTCGTGCGATTATTTATCGCCCAGTTCAAAGAAATCGAAGGCACATAAATATCTGGACTATAATAATTTCTTGAACGAATAGACGACCTCGGATTGGCATTAAACATGGCATCGGTCTGTTGCCCTGCCAATTGGAAAACATATTTTGAGCGAGAGAAATCGGCTTTTATAGATAATTTCGACGTTGGACGATAAGTAATCTGAGCCGATTGTGCCCCATAATCGCTTCGACTATTGTCACGGTAGCCATCAGAAACTCGCTTGCTGTAGTATGCATAGTAATTTACCTTGCCGACTTGTCCGCCAACGGCATTATAAGTGCTCAATAAACCATAAGAACCGATGCTATTGGTAGTTTCAAAATCAAAAATTTTGGTAGAATCGCCTTGTTTTCCAATGTAATTAATCATTCCCCCGAACTGAGCCCCGTATTGCAATGAACCAGTTCCACGCACCAATTCGATATTCTGAATTGCTTCCATCGGCATCGAATAATGACTGGCAGGATAACCATAAATGTCGGAATTGGTAATTACCCCATCTTTCCTAACATTAAATTCCCACCCACGATGTGGGTCAAGTCCACGAGTCGAAATATTTATCTGATTCCCCGAGCCATCCATATCATAGACAAAAATTCCAGGAATTTTTGCAAAAATCTGTCGGGGAGTTTTTTCGGCAATATTGGCATCTAAGCCTAAAACATTGATAACTTCCGTCTTTTTTCCAGCATATATATAGGTACCTTTGGTAACTGGTAAACTCTGAATATTGAATTTGAACTGCTGGTCTTTTACTTGTACTTCATTGAGTTTCAGTACTTTAGCCGAATCTGTTTTTTGTTGTGAAAAAGCGAAGGAGCTAAGAAATATGGCGAAAGTGAATAAAATATATTTATTTTTCATTGTGTTATTTCATTATTTGAGACTTAACGTTATAGCAATGCCTTTCAAAAGGAATGCCAAATGACTGTTTAAATAAAATAAGGATATTATTAAAACATCGGTGGCGGAGCATTGACCGATAAAATATTATTTGTGTGGAATGTTTGATAATGATAGTTTGCTGCTGGTAAATCTTCTAGCCAAAACCATGTAATCATTTTTGAATGAAGCTCGAAGTAATCTTTTGAGAAGTTTTTAAAAAACTCTAAGGCTTTTTGCCCTGTAGTTTTATGTTTTTGGGAGAAAATATTTAGGTTTTCATGCACTTCATTCAACAACGCTAACACATTGTCTCGGCTTACATTCAGCAATCGATAATGCGTGTAAAGTGTATCATTTTGATAAATCTGAACATAAGATTCATAAAATTTGCCTTCGAAAATTGCGGTGTTGCCAGACATAAGGTCATTCCGAAATTCGGACTGATATGGCAATGTCAATTGCATTTTGAAAATTAGTTCGTCTGTTTTTATTTCAATAAAACTACTTGCTTTTACTCGATGGCTCTCCTGCCATTCGTTCCAAAAAGTAACGAAAGTAAAGCCCAAAGCATTACAAAGTAAGAGGCAGAGAAACAATATAGAAGAGAACTTTTTCAAATATTAAGCGTTCAAAATTCTTCACAAACCTAATGAATGTTTTCTGTTTTATGAAGGTAATGGGCAAAGGATGTGATTTTTTTAGATAAAAACCATGATTTTAATCACATCTTTTAAGAATACTTAATAACCCAAATGCTTAGAATCGATATGCATAGGTTGCTGAAACAAAATAATCAGCAAAAGCAGCATCGCCTTCTCTAAAACCTGTGGCTGTCCAAGTAGGGATTCTATCTCTAACTACTGCATAAGGAACTGCTACTAAGAATGAACTTTTATGTCCAGTCCAGATTATACCTGGCTCTACTGAAACAATATAACCTGGGCGACGAGAACCAGCACTACCGCCGATGGCGTCGACTGCTGGTAAACCTTCTAAGCGTCCACCTAAACTAACTGAAATATTCTTTTTTGGAAACAAACCATAGGTCATTCCAACTCTTGCACCGAACTGGTCAGGGATTGAAAAATTTGTTGCTTTATTTAGTTCTTTTGGACTAAACAAGTAGAAACCATTGAAATAAAGACTTGCCTTCTTAAACAATGTCCAATATCCTTGTATTTCGATGCTTTCGCCCCAGCCACTATCGCCTAATTGCATAGATTGGTCAACAGCTTTTACTTGGATATACTCTTTTTTGTCTTTATCTAATTTATGAAATTCATCTAATACATTGGCATTGCCGGTTGGAGCCTTGATTCCTACGCCAATGGCAATATTGCCTTTCGGTGCAGTTGTTGGATTTATTAACCAATAAGAAGCCGACAAACGCATATCGCCAACACCTTTAGATTGTGTATGAAAACGAGGATTAGAACCAGCAGGTGTACCGTTGCCATAATGCTCATAAAGAGATGAGCGGTCATTGTAAGAAAGCGGCACATTGAGCGTAACACTCAAACGATTGGAAATAGCGTATGTAAGACCAAAATCAAAATTGTATGAGTCATTGATAACTTCTGTTTTTTGTTCGACACGATGTGGTTGCTCTACTTTTCCAACAAAATGTTTATACGAATGTAGCTTACGAAAATTAGTAGAAATTTGAAAATCACCAGCGTGCATAAAAGCTGAACCACTCGGATTACCATTAGCAGTTGCCATTGAGCGAACTGCAATACAACCTTGCGAAAGGGCACTTGAAATAGCCATAAAAAATGCTATTGAAAATAGAATTTTTTTCATTTTTGTAAAGTATTTTTTAGTTATTTTTTTTTAATTTTAAATTTACTGCAACTCTTAAAGCCCTGAACCGTCGGCTTTGCCTCTTGCAATGGCATAATCTCCAATTTTTTTGCCATGAACTAAGCCCATTTCGCAATCTACACGGAAATGAATCAAGCCATAAACACGAGAATTTGAGGCTTCTTTGGCTTGAGCATCGAACTTGCTGGCATCATTTGGGAAAATATTAGCTAATACGGTTGCTCCTGCCGACGAAAAAGTTGAATGTCCTGATGTATAAGAGGGGAAATTTGGTAAACCTACCGATGTTTTCAAGCCAAATTGTTGTGGGCGAGGAGTATAATAGTAACATTTGGTTTCCCAACAAGCTATTCCTGCATCCATCAAAGCTGTGCCAACTAATGCCAAGGTGCGAGCCATACGTACTTCGCTAAATTTGGCATTGTGGGCAGCATTTGCCGCTGCTCTATGCCAATGGCCTGGAGGTGTATAACTTCCTGCACCATCTGCCCAATAGTTGGCAATGCGAGCTTGTTCACGTGTTTGATTTTTTTGAACACTTTTTAGCTCATCTAACTCTTTTTCAAATTCAGCTGAACCCACAACAAAAGGCATTGCAGGGCGAATTTGTGCCATTGTTGCTTTGTCAAAATTCCAAGTAGTTACTGCTCCGTAATTGGGCAACATCGGAGGACGTACTGGGGTTTCTTGACTCAACCAAATGTCTTTTATTCCACGACCTTTGGCTGCTTCAATCATACCTGCTGTCAATGCTTGATTGTTGGCTGTACTCATACCATCAACTTTGGCTTTTGCCATTATTTTTGCTCCTACAGCCTTGCCCAATGCATCTCCCGCCGTTATGTCGCTTGGCACATTTGTGCCTGCCCAAATTCTTGCATTTTTTGCTTCTGCTAATTTTGCATCCAAATATGGAACTTCACCAGGAAACATCGCTACCAAAATAGTGTATGAAGCTCCTGCTACTACTGCATCTTCCGATGGATAGGATGGCAAGTCTGAAACTGGCAATAAAGTTGAGATTGAAGTATCATTTTTAGATGGTGCTTTGCGGTTGTACTTATATTTATAGTTCCAAGCTGAAACCAAAGCGTCGTATTGAGCAACACTCAAATATGCCAATGCACGGGCTGTGTAAGGAGGGTTGGCAAACGGAAACTTTGGGTCAGCCAATGGATTGGTAGCATCTGGCACCAGATATTTTCCATCGGCAGTTGATGCTGGCGGTACATTATAACGTGCTGCCAATTCACGTGCAATTTCATTCCAACGATACACCGACCCTGCTCCCCAATACGCTACGGCATCTTTATTAGTATTTGAAAGAGTTGGAAGAATTTTATTTTTTAACGAATCTAATTCTTTGAGATATGCTGCATCGCTTGCTGCTTTGGGTGCTGCTACAATTACTTCTCTTGAAGAAGTTAGAATATATGGTTTCCAAGTGCCTGCTTTTTCGTCAAGGTTGGCAGGTATATATGCTTCAACAACTGGTTCGTGTATAGCTTTCTCGCATGAGCCAAAAACAATACTTAAACCAGTAATAAGTAATAATGATTTCGATATTTTATTTATAATTTTCATTTTTTGTAAAATTTAATCCATTGATAAACAATGGTGTACAACAATGTAATGAATACTCCCTACGATTTATTTCTTTTCTTCTTTCTTAAAATAGTTCAACTGATACAACAAACCAATCGAATAGCTCAATGATTGTCCAACATTAAGTCCATCTAAAACTTTGCTAACTTTTACATTAAATCCAATATTTTTGGGTTGGTATTTTCCATAAAAACCTGCATTTGTAGCAGTCATATTATTGGTTGGAAATGGCATATCATTTCGACGAATGTTGTCACCTCCTACACAGGTAAAATTATCAACAAAAACTTCGGCCTGAATGCCGTGCTTCCAATAACCAACTCTTGCAGCGGCATCGGTTGCGTTAGGTACATTTACTTCGTTGGTGTTATACACACGGTTATCGGCTTGATAGGCATCTCTATCAATCTTAATATTGCTACGAAATATATAGCTTGCATGAGCGGTTATATAAATACCCGATTTGTGAGTATAATTTGCAATTAATCGACCAGTAGCAGTTTTAGCTTGCAGCCCGATTGACATCGGAAGGAAGTCTGGCACATAGTTTCCGATTGGTATCGAAACTCCAATAACACTGTGTAATGAAATTCCTGTGGTGTTTTCAACTAACTTATATTTCAACCAACCCGAAAGATCTTGTACACCTTTTTGTCCCATCAAGTTTCCTGCACTTGTTTTAGTGCTTATGTAAGGCAGGCCTACAATCACATTCAATTTATCGGTTATTCCGACAGCCAACATTGGCATCACACTTTGGGTATTGTGCGTGCCGATATTTAAGTTTTCACGCTTCAAGGTATTTTCCCAATATTCTTTCCAGCTACTATTACTATATGTCACTGCCAAACAGGCTGTTTTTTTTGGCATATAGATAGCATCATGGGGCATTTGTGCATAGATATTTGATGATGTACACACCAAAACTATTCCACGGAATAGGTAATTAATAAATGATTTCATTTTTGTAATTTCAATAAATTGACTTTATAGATAATATAGCAGTAATGCCGACAAAAGAGTTGTCAAATGTGTTTTGTAATACAGGCTTAAACGAATGCAGAAATCGGTGGTGGAGAGTTGACCGATAAGATAGAATTTGTATGTGGAATTATGTATTTAAAGTTGTTTTTTATGTCTAAATTTTCGACCCAAAACCACGCAATCATGTTTGAGTGAAGTGCAACGTAATCTTTTGAAAAGTTTTTGAAGAACTCTAAAGCTCGTTGACTTGGTGTTTTATGATTTTTTGAGAAAACATCCATATTTTCATGAACTTCTTTCAACAATGCCAAAATATTATCTCGACTTACGTTCAAAGGGCGATAATGGGTATAAAGCGTGTCTTTTTGATAAATCTGCTCGTAAGACTCATAAAATTTACCTTCATAAATGGCTGTGTTTCCAGTCATTAAATCATTTCGAAACTCGGTTTGATAAGGTAAGGTAAGCTGCATCTTGAAAACCAATTCACCATTTATTAGCTCTACAAAACTACTCGATTTTACGCTATGATTTTCCTGCCATTCGTTCCAAAGAGTAACGAATGTAAAGCCCAGAACATTACAAAGCAAAAGGCATAAGAATAATATTGAGGAGAATTTTTTCAAATACTAAATTTTCTGAGTTTTTATTGATTGGAATAGCAAAGAAAATACTTTTTTTCACAAATTCCAATTTAATGGAATATTTTTCTTAAAAACACAAAACTATCATTATCAAATCAAGAAAAAAACATGAAAATTTAATATTTTTAGTGGAAAAATGAAATTGCTTATAAAATAAATACTTTTATAAGCAATTAAAGTGAGGAGGATAAGGGTTTGTAATTTCCGCAATAATGGAAATGTAGCTCGTATATTAAAAAAAAATAAAAATATTACTAAAAATAACTAATGAAACAATTTACAAATGAACCCAAACCATTTTACAATACGATTTCGTTGGTTGTGCGGCTACTCAATCACAAGGGTTTTTTGAGCTATAAGCCTTACGGAAAAACTTTTGAGTTTTAGAAAAAGGAGATGGTCAACAAAGTTTCAGTAAAGTATTTGCCCTTATTTTGATAGTTATGTAGATAGTGGCCGTCGCTTTTTTTGTAAAAAGATGAAGGTTTGACAGTTGAGAAATTAGGGAATTGAAAAATGGTAATTAACAAAAAAACTCTGCACATAAACCAATGTGCAGAGTCTGAACAACCTTAATCAAATCTTAATTTTTTTTTATGGATTTATGAACTGGAAAATTTTAAAAGCAATACAACAAATTGCAATACGAAGGCTGACTTAGCCAAGCTATAATAAAACTTACTTCAGAGATTTAATATTTTTTTGTGGCAGGATGAAATGTTTGCCAACTATGCCAAAACTCTTGATAAGCCTTGATTGGCTTGAGAGAACTTGATTTGTCAACCGAGTTTCCATTCAACGTAAATCGTTTATTATCAATATTTAAAGTGTCATTTTTAATAAAAAAACGTGCTTCTTTGGTCGGACGCTCAAAAGCAAAGAAACTTTTATTATCGGCCGCCAAAACCACCAAAACTGGCTGATTTCCGACTTGGTCGTTAATCACTCTTTCTCTTTTCAAGCGAAGCCAGTCGAAAGCTTTACTATCTTTTCCTAATTCGATGCCAACTACCCATGATTTGTCTTTCCATGAAAGCGAATCGGTACGAGTCAAATCACTTTTGCTTTTTCCTGATTCATATTTTGCGGTACTATCATATTTGGTCTTAAAATTAAAATCGGGCTGCATAATTAAACTATTTGGGTGCAACGCCAACCATTTTTCGACTGAAGTTTGTTGCGAAAGCAATTCGGGCAACATTTGTCCTTTCAGTTTTCCAGTAATTGCCTCGCCGTTGGCTTGTCGCCACCAACTTTTGGTGGTTGCATCTTCAAACATGGCATTGAAATGATCCATACCCACCAAGCGAAATTTTTCGGATTTACCATTGACGAGCGGCTCAAAGATTCTCCCCGTGCGGCATACCGAGCAATAAGTTACCATAATTGGTTTGCCTGCAATCGTATCGAGCACTTGGTGATGGTAGGCAATTAAAGCAATTGGATAAGCTTTGGCTTCTCCATTGAGTTCTATTCCGAGAATAATTCTGTTTTTCTCAACTTTATTTGATTGGGCGTTTTTCATCTGCAAATCTTTTGGCTGATAAAACATCGTATCGGCGGCCATTTCAAAATTAAAAACATAGATAGTTGAAAGTACCAAAAGTATGCCTGCCAAAGTAAACCATTTTGACGCTTGAAACGCTTTCAAAAAGCCAATGAGTAATATTAAACTAAAAACTCCACGAAAAGCCCATCGCCAAGTATAAAGGAAATAGGCAAAATCAATGCTTCGTATTCGCTGACTTCCAGGTAGAGGCATAATGAAATAGACATTCAAAAATTCAAATAGAATTAGTGAGATTATACCAATGTAAAAAAAATTTTTCATTCCATATTTTTAATCGTTCTATAAATAAGATTTTTTAATCTTTACCGAATTCATTAAATTGCAAAACAAAGTAATAGATAAATGAAATGAATTCCAAATTTATGGAAAATAAATAGTTAAATTCCTGAATAATGGAAAATAGATTTGGGTTAAACCTCAGAATATTACGAAAAAAGAAAAAATTAACTTTAGAATCATTAGGAGAAACACTAAAGATAAGTAAGAGTGCCATTTCTGATTATGAGATTGGCAAAACATTTCCACCCTTAGACGTTTGCGAACTAATTAGTAATTATTTTGGAATAAATATTGACGATTTGAAAAATTCCTATTTTGCGGAATTGTCAGATGCTCAAATCGAAGATATTATTAATTCAAAAAATTATGCTAAATATCCAAAAGAAGCCACTGAAGATTTTAGTAATTTGAGAAAACAATTAGAATTCCATAATAGATTATTAGGACAGCAAGTGGAAGGTTTACAAATTCAGTTGCAATTGGTAAAGCAAATCGTAGAAAGTAAAGATTCTGAAATTAAGTCTTTACAGATACAAGTGAGGTTATTGGAAGAAAAAATAAATAATTAAATCGGTAGTTATTGTTTGTACCCACCTAATTTTTATCCCTGCACGACTGTTCCAAGTAGCCCTGCTATTTTCTTTATTACGTCTTTCAATTGCATCATTTTTGTTAGAATGTGGTCTTGTTCCTCGTAACTTTGAGCTTCATTGAGTTGATTGGTGAGTTTTGCCATATCAGATTCAAAACGCGTTTTTTTCAAACGCAACACATTGGTATATGCCAAATCGGCCAACTTATCGGTCTCTAAAGGAATATAAATTTCTTTTTTGAGCCAATTTTCGCTCAATTGGTATGGCGTTAATAACCAAGTAGAAACCAATTGTTGTATTTCTTCATCTTGATGGCTCGTAAAATGAGTTGTATCAGGAATTTCGTTTCGCTGATAAAACTCCCTAAAAATGTTTAATATTTTTTGATAGGAAGGTGTTTCAAAAGTAATGTCTTTTATTTCATTAAATACATAATCGGTCAATTTGTAATCAATATTTTCAACCGTATTATGTTCTAAAACACTATTGCCATAGCAAACTAAAAGTCGCACACATTCTTCTTCTTGATAAGATATTGCAGAGCGTATTGTTTCATTTTTCTCTGATATTAACGATGGAATGTTACTCATCTGGTTGGCATTCCTTTGCACAACTAAAATATCTAAATCTCCAACTTGTTGCGTTCTGCTTTGGCGTTGTTTGTCTTTTTCTGAATCAGATACTTTTTTTAGTGAAATTTTATTTCCCTCTGTAATCAATATTTGCTCTTCAATTCCCATCAAAGTTGCTACTTCTTTATAAAAAACAGACCGTTTGATGGAATCTGGAATTTTAGAAATGGTTTCGACTAAATCCTTTATCAACTCGGCTCGTTTGATTGGGTCATTACCTACATCTTTGAGTGAAATTTCAGTTTTGAAGCGAATGAAATCTTTTTGTGTATTTTTTACATATTCTTTAAATGCCTGACTACCAACCTTTTGTACATAACTATCGGGGTCATCTCCATCAGGAAAAACTACGGCTTTTACATTTAAGCCTTCTTCTAAAATAATGTCAATTCCTCGCAAAGAGGCTTTTATTCCTGCAGCATCACCATCATAAAGTACTGTAATATTTGGCGTAAATCTTCTGATTAATTGAATCTGTTCCTTCGTCAAAGATGTTCCTGATGAGGCAACAACGTTTTCAATTCCAGCTTGATTCAATGATACAACATCGGTATAGCCTTCTACTAAAAAGCAGTTTTCTTCAATCCGAATTGGATTTTTTGCTTGTAAAATTCCGTAAACAATATGACTTTTATGATAAACACCTGTTTCGGGAGAGTTTAAGTATTTTGGTGAATTTGGGTCTTTTTTCAGAATCCTTGCTCCAAAAGCGATGGGTTTTCCGCCTACATTATGAATCGGAAAAATTACTCGACCCCTAAACCTATCAATGGGGTCTTTGCCTTCTTTTACTATTGAAAGTCCTGCTTTTTCAAGAATATCTACCGAAAAGCCATTTTTTATGGCATGTTTCGTGAAAGTATCCCAACCATCGGGGCTATATCCCAAATCAAATTTATGAATTGTAGTATGGTTAAAGCCTCTTTCTTTGAAGTAACTTTGCCCGATACTTTCACCTTCAGGGCTTTTCCAGAGTTGGTCTTGGTAATATTTACTGGCAAAATCAAGAACTATGTAAAGACTTTCTTTTTCGTTTTGGGCTTGCTGCTCTTCACTGGTTACTTCTTTTTCGGCAACCTCAATTCCATATTTTTTTGCTAAATGCTTTAGGGCTTCGGGGTAGCCAATACCCTCAATATCCATGATAAATCGCACTGAATCGCCTGCTTTTCCGCAACCAAAGCACTTATAAATGCCTTTTGAGGGCGACACATAAAACGAGGGTGTTTTTTCGTTATGAAAAGGGCAACACGCCATCATGTTTGCTCCTCGTTTTTTTAGAGCAACATAATCGCCTACAACTTCCGTTACGTCGGCTGCTTGAAGGATTTGTTGGACAGTATCTTGACTGATTCGCATGTCTGAAATTTAACTAAAGGTCGGTGAAATGACACTTTTTGTGCAACTTTTGTACCCAAAAGGGGTTTTTACATTTTTCTTTTCAAGCGAGCCAAAAATGCAAAAGTTCCAAGCCCAGCTAAAAGTGTAATTAAGCAAAGTCCCAAATGTGGGAGCGATGGTTTTAGTACCCAAATTGCACCAAAAAATTGTATAATAAGAATAATGTAAAGAAAAGTTGCAATAGTTTGCCGAGGTAATTTACTGATAACGAAAGACCCTAAAGGAGCAAAAAATGCTACAAATGGCACACAGGCAATCCACATTTCGAATGCTTCTTGTTGGAAATCGGCGATAATGGCTCCATGAACAAAAAAGCCAAGAATGGTTTCAAAAGTCATAATAATGACCGATGACGGCACTGCAACTTTTTCGTCGATACGGTAATAAATTGTCATTAAACAAAAAGTGAAAATATTTATTCCTGTACCGAAAATCGAAGAAATCATTCCTCCAATAAGTCCAAAAAAGAGCAGTCGTGCTATATCAGACTTGATAAAATTTTGAATTTTATCAAAAACTTCTCGATGTGGATGTCGATTTTCGTACCATAAAACTAACCCAAAACTGAGCCAAAGTGACACAAAAAACAACTTCGCTAAAGGAGGAGAAATCAAAGGAACAATGTAATAAGTGCCAAAAATAAGTCCAAAAGCACCTCCAATGGTTACATATTTTATATAATTCCAATCTACTTTTATTTTCAAACCTAAAATTAATAAAGAAGCAGAGGTCATGCCGATACTTTGTATCGCAAAAGCAAAATTACGAGCAACGGCTGGCTCTATTTTTAATAAAAGTGTAAACACAGGGTACGCTACTGCTGCACTTCCTTCAGGACTTGAGCCAGCAATGAATGACCCAAAAATCATGGTTAAAATAGCTGCCCAGTGTTTGGCGAAAACAAAAAAACTATTGGTAGAAATAACATAAAAACTCCAACAACTCAATACTACGATTAAGAATATTATGTATAAAAAGGGTATTTTGTTTTTTTTAGTTTTATCGGCAGACATAAAAAAAAATGTTACTTTTGTGAAGATGTTTCTACAAAGTTAGTTCCAAATATTTGCTTTAAAAATAATTATGAATTGTAAATGATAAATCTTTATAAATCATCATTTTGTGATTTATAAAACCTCAACCCACAAATGAAAAATGTTGAAGAGATTTTGCAAAAATTAATTGCCGAACAAGATTTTTTGAAAGAAATGCAGGGGCGTATTGTAGAGAATTATGATATTATGATTCAAAATCAGCGACAAAATGCCGATAATCATGAGGTGGTGATTCATAACCAAACAACGATTATTCGTAACCAAGAGATTATCGTTAATAATCAAATCAATATTGTAAGGAATCAGAAGCAAATTGTAGAAAATCAAGTACAATTAGATGTTATTATTCAGACTCAAACATATTTATTGAATTTCGTGAAGAAAATTGCCGGCGAGAGCGAATCGTTTGAAGAAACTGAAAAGTTCATAAAAAAATTGCTTGAAAAAAGGCAAGGAACAATTAGTACAAAGCCCTGGAATGACCCAATGTCGCTGTGAAAATATTAAGAAAATAGACTTTTGGTAAACTAAAATGAACAAGGTAATCAATAAATTAGACTTGTTGAAATGAGAATTTGCCTTTGGTGACAATTACCATTGCTTTTACGGTTTGTGCTTTTTTTGCCTGAGTAGAAAGTTTTTCCATAAAAGATAAGTATGAAAATGCTTATTCATTCCATTTTTGTTTTCCCGCCTTTCCTTTGTACCTTTGTAGAGTTATGCAGGAATTTTTTACAGAATCGAGTCAAAAGCTACAAGAATTTAACCTTTTTTTGGCTTCACCCAAGAAAATTGTCATCACGACGCACCAAAATCCCGATGCCGATGCACTCGGCTCATCGTTGGGTTTGGCTGCCTATTTAAAGAAAAGAGGGCATTTTCCAACAATTATTACGCCAACCGATTATCCTGATTTCCTACGATGGATGTCAGGTGAAAAAGAGGTGATAAATTTTGAAAGTGATAAGCAAGAATTAGCAAAAAGCCTTATTTCGGATGCTGAAATGATATTTTGTCTCGATTTTTCGGCACTTAATCGCATCAAACACATGGAAGAATTTATTAAAAAATCTTCCGCAAAAAAGGTACTGATTGACCACCACCAACAACCCGAAAGCTTTGCCGACTTTGTTTATTGGAGCGATAAATCATCAGCAACTTGCGAACTAATCTATGAACTAATAGAAAAACTGGGTGACAAAAATTTGATAGACATTCCTTTGGCAGAGTGCTTATATGCAGGTTTAGTAACCGATACTGGCTCGTTTAGATTTGATAGCACTACACAAGAAGTTCATCGAGTAGCGGGCGAATTGATTTCGGTAGGCATTCAAACTAATAGCATTCACCGTAAAATATTTGATAGCAATGCCTTTGAAAGAATGAAGTTTTTGGGCTTTGCGTTGGGCGAGAGATTGACTTATTTGCCTGAGTTTAACGTATCCTATATGGCAATTTCGAAAGAAGATTTGCTAAGATTTAGTTCCAAAAATGGAGATACGGAAGGTATAGTAAATTATGGACTTTCGATAAGAGGAGTAGTAATGGCAGCTATCTTTACGGAAAGAGACGATATGGTTAGAATTTCGTTTCGTTCGATAGATAATTTTTCAGTAAGCGAGTTTTCGAGAAATCATTTCAACGGCGGCGGACATAAAAATGCTTCTGGCGGGCGTTCTCATGAAACTTTAGAAAAAACAGTAGAAAAATTTTTGGCATTATTACCAAAATACCAACAAGAATTAATAGGAGTCAACGGTCAGTAATAACACAGTCGATAGTTTTTTGTAATTTACTTATAATAAATATTTCACCTAAAACACCTGTTGTTTGGGGTCAATCGGCTGAGAGGTTGTTTAAGTTTTTTGATTTGGGCTTAAAATGCACCTTTTTAACTTACTTTTCGTTCAAAAAAGGCTCATTTTGCTCGCAAAATTTCACTTTTTCAACCTTAATTAAGTCAAAAAAGCATCATTTTTTACCAGCAAAAAAAAGATTAAACAACCTCTAAAACAGAATTTTCAAATTAATAAATAAATTTCATGACAAATTTTTTAAAGACTACACTCAGTGTTGTAGTAGCAACAAGTTTACTTTTTTCTTGCGATCAATTTAAAGTAACACAAGACCCTGATGGTTCGAAATACCAAATTCACAACGAAGGAAAAGGTAAAAAAGTAAAAATGGGCGATATGATAACCTTTGATTTGGTTATAAAAGCCCCCAATGACTCGACTTTTGAAAATACCTACAAACGCCATCAACCAGTTGTTTTGGTAGCTCAAAAAGGAACATACAAAGGCTCTTTTGAAAATGCGTTGATGCACCTAACCGAAGGCGATAGTGCAACGGTTTTTGTAAATGCTGATTCACTTTTTGCTCGTGTGCAGCAACCACTTCCTCCAGGAGTAACCAAAGGCTCGGACATGAAATTTATTGTTAAAATTCAATCAATTCAAACACGAGAAGATTTTCAAAAAGCTCAAGATGCCAAGAAAGGTAATGAAGCTAAAATAATGGATGATTTTGCTAAGAAAAACTTTCCAAATGCTACAAAAACACAATATGGCATGTATCGTGTCGTTGTAAAAGAGGGTGTTGGAGAGGTATTAAAAGTAGGTAGCACAGTGAAAGTGCATTATACTGGAAAGTTAATGAACGGAAAAGAATTTGATAGCTCAATTGGGAAAGAACCGTTTGAACTGACTGTGGGACAAGGTGCTGTTATTCCAGGTTGGGAACAAGCATTAGCAATGATGAAAAAAGGTGAGAAAAGTATCTTTTTTATTCCATCAAATTTAGCTTATGGCGAACAAGGTGCAGGTGGAATAATCGAGCCTTTCAGCCCATTGATTTTTGAAATGGAAATTTTAGATGTAAAATAATTATATTAAAAAAAATGAAAAAAATTGCGTTATTATTGATTTTAGGAGTATCAGTTTTTGGGGTTTCTTGCAGTAAGTTTTTGGAAAACGATATTGAGCAAACAACAAAGCAAAATGAACAAGATATTCTTGATTATATCAGTAAAAACAATCTCCAAATGATCAAAAGTCAGACGGGGCTTCGTTATGTGATTACCCAAAGTAGTATTAATGGAAGAAACGTTCAAATAGGAGATGAAGTAACACTTCATTATGTACTTTCGCTATTAAATGGTATAAGAGTTGATAGCACGTCGAGACTAAAAAATGAACCGCTCAGATTTGCTTTTGGTGGTGTTTCAATCATTCAAGGTCTGGCAGAATCAATAAGTTTGCTGAAAGATGGAGAAAAAGGGACTTTTATTATGCCTTCTGTTTTGGCTTTTGGTACTCAAGCAAGTGCCAATATTCCTGCTAATTCTGTACTTAAAGTAAATTTAGAAGCTATCAAATATCGCTCAGAAGACCAACAAATGGACGAGTATATAAAAGCAATAAAGTTACCAGTAACTGAAACTACTACTACGGGCTTGCGATTTATCCGAACCGTTTCAACCAACGGAACCGCTTTAAAGGCAGGTCTTTTAGCAACCGTAAAATACACAGGTTATTTGGTTAGCAATGGTACGCAATTTGACACTGGACAATTGGATGTAGCTTTGGGCGATGGTGCTGTTGTAAAAGGTTTTGAAGAAGGACTTTTGAAAATGAAAGTTGGTGAAAAAGCTACCTTGGTTTTTCCTTCTGCCATTGGATATGCAAAAACTGGAAGTGGTACAAAGATTCCGCCTTATGCCCCACTAATATTTAATGTTGAAATAGTAAGTGCAAAATAAATCTTGCGATTATTAGTAATAAGAACACCAAAGCCTCTGAACTTTTCGGAGGCTTTGGTGTTTAAAAAATAGCTGTAATAATAAAAAAAAAACTTACACTTAAAACTGTTTATTTTAAAATGCCTAAAGTACCAAAAGAACTCGAAAAAGCAATTTTGAGTCTTCCTGTCAAAGATAAAGACAAGATGTTGCTGAAACTTGTAGCGAAAAGTGAATTGCTCATTCAGCAATTAAATTTTCAATTACTTGAAGATGAGTCTGATTTGAAAGAAAAACGAGAAGAAATCAAAAGTACTATATTGAGGGTTTCTAAAATGTACCACGATACGCCAGGTTGGATGATGATGGATATGCGAGATTTGAATGGGCGAATTACCAACCATGTAAAAGTAACAAAAGATAAATATGGCGAAGTTGAACTAACACTTTATTTGCTCAATACTTTTTTTGAAAACCAACAGACACATTTACAAGTTTACACAGGAAAAAGCGATACAATTTCACTTTATATTGCAAAGCGAACAGAGTTTGTTTTGAGTAAACTCACTAAATTGCACGAAGATTATTACGTAGAATTTGAGCAAGAAATGAATAAATTACTTGAACGAGTATATGCTTATTGTACTGCTTACTATGCCCGACAATTGAAGCTTCCAAAAAGCTGGCAGTATTGACAAAGTTAAATCTGTTTAGTAAATGCCTCTATTTCATTTTTCCACGCTTTACCAAAAAAGCTGACAAAATTTGGTCAAAACCTTGAGCAATATCGGCTTCGATGAAGTCAATTTTATATTGTCCGCATTTTAATTTTAAGTCGTGGTAAAATTCTTTGATAGATGCTTGATATTGTTCTTTTACTTGCGAAGGCTGAACCCTTACTTTTTCGCCAGATTCTAAATCAACAAATTCGTATGGACGTTCCTCAAAGTTAAAATCTTCTTCAGTATTTCGGTCGGTTACATGAAAAAGTAAAACTTCGTGCAAATTATGTCGCAAGTGTTGCATCGCTGAAAATAACCTCTCAGAATTATTAATATCGTCGAACATATCGCTAAAGATAATTACTAACGATCTTTTATGAATTTTCTCGGCAATTTCGTGCAAGGTTTCTACAACCGAAGTCTTTTTTTGAGGCTTAGGTTTTTGTAAAAGCATTGATAAATCTAAAAATATTTTATGAATATGCGAAGGTGTTGACTTGATAGGTGTCTGAATCTCAATTCCATCCGAAAAAGTAATTAGACTCACAGCATCACGTTGCCTTTGGAGGGTATATGCTAAAGCCCCTGCCGCCATTGTGCTAAAGGTAATTTTGCCATTGTTTTTCTCAGGATAATACATCGACGACGAGGTATCTATCAACAAATGACAACGAAGATTGGTCTCTTCTTCGTAGCGTTTTACATACAAACGGTCGGTTTTTGCAAAAACTTTCCAATCGATATAACGTGTACTTTCGCCAGTATTATAAAGGCGATGTTCGGCAAATTCGACCGAAAAACCGTGAAAAGGTGACTTGTGAAGTCCCGTAATAAAACCTTCTACTAATTGTTTGGCAAGAAATTCAACATTTCCGTACTCACGTATTTTTGCTAAATCAAGCATTTTTTTAATTATCAGTTATCAATTATCAAATATTGATAATTATTTAGTGTTTTTTCTTCCGAGAGGCTCTCTTTTTTGTAATAATTTTGCTGGGCTTTGTTTTTACAACGTTATTTTTTTGTTTCAATGGAATCTGAGGTTTTTTTGGACTTTCATATTTCACTAAATCCGTTGAACTTTCAAGAACAGATTCGGGCCGTCCAATATATATTGTACTGTGATCACCAACAATAGTTATTTTTACTTTAATGATGCCACTTCCAAACATTCCAAGATGCCTCGCTGCTTTATGTGTTACATCAATAACTCGCCCGTGAGCGTAAGGCCCTCTATCATTAACCCGTACAATGCACCATTTATTGTTTGCTAAGTTAGTTACTTCAAGCATCGTACCAAAAGGTAAACTTGGATGAGCACATGTAAGCTCATCTCTATCTAAAACCTCTCCGCTGGCGGTTTTATTACCATAAAATTTGCTACCATAATAAGACGCAGCACCGAAAATTTCGGCACCTAATGAAACTTGCTGACTATATAGTGGAACACATTTTATTAAAAAAAAGATTAGTAAAAAACGTATTTTTTTTATCATCTTTATAGGTTAGGTTTTTGTTATAAAGTGCATAGATACGAATTTTTTTGCAACGATAGTAACAAACAAAAATTTCGTACCAAAATCATAATAGTAGATTATTGTTGGATTAATTACATTTGAAATAAAAATAAAAATACTTTTAGCTAAAAAATACAATAAAATTTTTTTCATAAAATAATAAAATCTTATATTTGGAAATGATTCTAAACCCCTAAAACATAACAGGATTGTGGAAAGAGAAGACAGAGACAAAATTTACTCCAAGCGTGTAAGAGCAGGTAAGCGAACGTACTTTTTTGATGTCAGAAGTACTCGTTCGAGTGATTATTATCTGACTATCACTGAAAGCCGTCGTTTTCAAAAAGATGCTGGATTTGTGTTCGAAAAGAGCAAAATGTTTATTTACAAAGAAGATTTTAATAAATTCCTCGAAGCTCTTCAAGAAACCGTTGATCACATCAAAACAGAGCTTATGCCCGACTATGATTTCGACCAATTTAAGCACGAGGAACTAGTACCAAATGGGGAAATTGTTGAGACAAACGATGCAAACGCAAGTGCCATCGTAGAAGACTACGCAAGTAGTGGCTCGGACCTTAAATGGGAGTAAACAGTTCACAGTTATTGGTTTACAATTGGCTTGCAATAGTCAGAGCGACTGGTAGCAAAAGGGTTGCTAATTTATAATGATTAGTGCCGATTGCCTACAATCTCCAAATAAGCCTTCGAGAATTTCTTGAAGGCTTTGCTGTTTTGAGGCTTTTATGTTACTTTTGCACCCTAATTGAATAAGTAAACTAAACAAAGGTTTGCCAAAAAGAATATTGAGCAATCAATAGTTCCAATAATAAGCAATCCAAAATACAAATATGGCTTTACAGGTCGGTATCGTGGGACTTCCCAATGTCGGAAAATCAACACTTTTTAATGCAGTATCTAATAGTGCAAAAGCTCAGGCGAGCAATTATCGTTTTTGCACAATTGACCCAAACGTTGGGTTGGTTGATGTGCCAGACGAACGACTGAACAAGCTATCGGAACTCGTAAAACCTAATAAAATTGTACCTACACAAATCGAAATCGTTGATATTGCAGGTTTGGTGCGTGGAGCAAGCAAAGGCGAAGGCTTAGGAAATAAGTTTTTAGGGAATATTCGTGAAGTTGATGCTATTATTCATGTCGTAAGATGCTTTGAGGATGAAAATATCTTGCGTGAAGAGGGCGACATCAACCCTGTAAGCGACAAAGAGATTATTGATACCGAACTCCAATTGAAAGATTTGGAAAGTGTAGAAAAGAAAATTCAGAAAACAGAGAAACAAGCAAAAGTAGGTGGCGATGCCAAAGCCAAAGCTGAGTTTGAAGTGCTAAAACGTTGTCAAGAATGGCTTTTACAAGGAAAAAATGTACGTGGATTAGGTTTGACAAAAGAAGAAATACTTGCCATTGAGGATTTATGTCTGCTCTCAATCAAGCCTGTACTGTATGTTGCCAATGTTGATGAGCCCTCGATGCACACAGGAAATAAATATTCAGAAGTGTTACAGAAAGTAGCTGATGCCGAAAACGCCCAAATGATTGTTTTGAATAATTCGGTGGAAGCACAAATTACAGAAATGGAAGACCCCGAAGACAAAGCAATGTTTTTGGGAGAATACGGCTTGACAGAACCAGGGCTTAATCGTTTGATTCGGTCGGCATATAAATTATTAGATTTACGCACTTATTTTACTGCAGGTGTGCAGGAAGTTCGTGCTTGGACAATTCAACAAGGTTGGAAAGCACCTCAAGCGGCAAGCGTAATTCATACTGACTTTGAAAAAGGTTTTATCAAAGCCGAAGTAATGGCTTACGTTGATTTTGTAAAGTATGGTTCGGAAGCCGCTTGTAAAGAGGTTGGTCGCCTACGTATTGAGGGCAAAGAATACATAGTTGCCGATGGCGATATTATGCACTTTAGATTTAATGTTTAGAAGCAATACTAAAAAAGAACGCAGATTAGTTGTAATTTTTCATAAAAATTATGACAATCTGCGTTCTCTTTTTTTTAAGAAATGACTACCTAATTTTAGGAACTAAAACTCCAAATTTCTGCCGAAACCTACCAAATTTCCCACAAAACCTACCAAATAATAATTGTTGCTTTATACAGTGAATCTATTCAAATAAATTTGATGTAATAGCCAACCTATCAATGACATCAAACTGCTTTGTAATGCTGTTGATTCTATCCGATATTTTCTTGTACGGAGCAATGTTCTTGTTGGTTATAGTCAGTCTGTTTTTGAGTTTATTAAAATATTTCAAAAAAAAAACGGAGTCGAGTGTCTTGGAGAGAATACAAGAGCTTGAAGCGATTATGGGTAATCAACAGTTTTTATATGGCAACCTAAATTCTATTAAGCAGTATATTTTACTGCATAGTCCAATGGAAGCCGCCCAATATTTGACCGAATTTACCAATTTATTAAAATCGTTGTCCAATAGCTCAAAGCAAAAACATATTTCCTTATCACAAGAAATAGAAACTGTGTTGTTATACCTTCAATTGGAGAGAAAACGCTTGGGTGAAGAATTTGTTTTTTTTCAAGAAATAGAAACTAACCTCAATACCGAACAAATTCAGGTAAAGCCACTTTTTGCCTTTAAATTGGTGGAAGAATTAATTCAGAATCAAAACAGTAAAATGCAGCTTCACTTTATTATAAAAAGAGTAGGTGAAAAACTCAAATGTAAGATAGAAAATACAGCTGCAAGTACCAATTTTATTATTGAAATTCCGACGAAATAGCTATTTTTACCGCCGCTTCGTAGAGGGTTTATTGACTTGTATTTTCAATAAAGTTGTAGTCATATCTCCCTTATTATCACTTACTTGTAGTTTTACATCGTAGCTTCCTACTTTAGTAAAAACAAACTCAGGATTAGGTTCGTGAGAAATATTTTGCCCATCAAAATTCCATTCAAAACTCAAAATATCATTAGGATCATTATCCATTGAGCCAACCGACGAAAACTTCACTTTCAATGGCAAGTTTCCTGTCAAAATATCAGCCGAAGCATTAACAATTGGCTTGCGATTGGTTTCCGAATAATCAATTTTTATTAGCTGATTGTTTTCTAAAAAATACAAAGCCCCATCTGCTCCAAATGCCATATCTTTAATAAAATTGAAGCGAATAGTTGGCAAAAAAGGCTCAAGATTCTTTACATTTCCATCGTCGTCGAAGGTTTCTACAACCAGCCCTTGTTCATTGTCGAATCTAAAAGATTTTCCATCGAAATATTTAGGGAAATGGTAAGGAATTTTCTCGTATTTGGCAAAATTATAGACAATATTTTTGGTCAAAGGCGTAGAAGATTGACTCGAAAAATCGGTTAAAACAGCAGCACTATCACCCATAACTTGGAAACGGCCAATTTTATATTCATTAGTTTTTTCTTGAGAAAAAGTATAAACATATCCGTTTTGAGCAAATTCAGGGTCGAGTTTAATGGCTTTAAGATTTGGTGTTTGTATTTTACTAAGTAGATATGTGTTCCTTTTTTGAGAAAGGTATAATTTTATTTGCCCACTTTGCTCGGCTATAAGTACATTGCCATCGGGTGTGGTTGCTAAAGAAACTGGGTTTTCTAAATTTTCAGACAATATTAATCTCAAGAAGCTACTTTCTGTAGGCAAAGCTGAATCTGCAATTTTAGTATAATCGGGCAAGTTTTTCAACGAAACCTCCTCAATTCCTGCCCAAATATGATTGATGAAATCGGAGTTTTGATATGCCGAAAGCTCGCCGCCCAAAGCAGTATAAAACATTTTTCCGCCTTCTTCAGTTGTGTAGTGCCACGCCCACGTCTTTCCCATCACATCAAGCAAAATAGGCTTGCATTTTACTGGTAAAGCATTGATTATTAACGGTTTGTCTTCTATTTTCCAAAGTGGGGGTAATTCTGTTTTACCAATTGAAGCATTCGTAATAATATTCAATTGTACTTTATCAGTTAACTGATTTTCTGCTAAAATACCACCAACCATTTTGTCATACCAAAGCCATTTATAAGATTTTTCGATGGCAGTATTGATGCCAACAAAACCACCCAGAGCCTGCATAAATCGCTGAAATTCAGCCGATTGGCGATAATTTAAACGATTGATAGAGGTATTCAAAAAAACAATGGCTGTATAGTTTTTAAGTTGTGATTCGGTGAATTTAGCAGGGTTTGAAGTAGTGTCAAGTATAATTTTCTTTAATTTGGCACTCTCCCACAAAATTGCCGCTTCACCTACATGATTGTTATCGTAAAAAACCAAAGTTTTACTCTGCCCCAATGCAATATTAGCTATTAAAAAAGCAAAAGTTATGTAAGCTAATTTTTTCATTCTTTGGTTTAAGTAGTAAACGATTTGGAAAATATCTGTACTACAAATATAAGTTTTGTAAGATTATCAAACATCATTTCTGTCGTTTTTAATGAAAGTTAATATTTGTTCGCCCAAATTTTCGATGGTTTCTAAACCATCTAACCAATTGATTTTCAAGCCTTTACGTTCCATACTTCTAAAAAAAGTCATTTGTCGTTTAGCAAATTGATGAATAGCAATTTCAAGACGTTTACTCATTTCATTATGAGTCAGATTACCTATTAAATATTCGGTAATGAACTTATATTCAAGGCCATAGAATATCAATTTATCGGGCGAAATTCCTTTTTCAAGCAAGCATTTTACTTCTTCAATCATGCCATTTTCGAGGCGTTCATACAGGCGTTTGCTGATTCTCTCTCGGCGAGTTTCTACCGGAATGTTTATGCCAAATATATGAGGTATGAAATATGAGGTATGAGGTTTTTTTTCAGACTCTATCGCAAATCTACTATTTCCTATTTCATATTTTGAGTCTTGTATCTCGTATTTCCAATCTCCAATTTCAATTGCCCGAATCAACCTTTTTCGTGTTGAAACATCAGCATTTTGATTAATACTTTGATATTTTTCTTGAAATAATATGTTTAATTGCTCGTCAGTCTTTTGTTCTAAATTATCTCTAAGTGTTTGATTGACAGGGATTTGTGTATTTTGGTAGTTTCGCAAAATAGCCTCAATATACATTCCTGTACCGCCACAAAGAATCGGTATTTTGTTGCGAGAAATAATATCGCTATACGCTTGCTGAAAATCTTTTTGAAACCAAGCTACATTATAATTTTCTCCTGCTTCAACGATGTCTATCAGATGAAGTCTTGCGATTCCGGAAGAGGAGTTGGCATCTTTTGAAAAAAAAGGGAAATAATCGGCAAAATCTTTTCCCGTACCAATATCCATTCCTTTGTAAACTTGGCGGCTGTCGGCACTGATAATTTCTCCATCAATTTTTATTGCTAAATCAATTGCCAATTTAGTTTTTCCAACAGCAGTTGGGCCTAAAATAACAATCAATTTTTCTGCTTCAATCATTTTTCAATTTCATTAAAAACTTCCAATTTCCTGAGTTGTAAATTTTTTCCGACCCATTTGCTTGAATAGACGGTGTAGGAGACCCGACCAACGAGTTTAGTTTCCTTGTAAGTGTCTGACTATCAAGAACAAACTCTAAAGGTGGGGTTTGTTCGATTCTTTCAAAACCTAACTTTTCATAGTTCGACCCATCCGACCAATCGCTGTCGGCGTATGTCATAATATCGTCAGGATTTTGTTCTTGAATAAAGTTTTTTAGTAATTTATTAAAACCTCCTACGACCGTAAAACCTTTTAAATTTGCAAATCGAATTAATTCATAAGAACGAAATTCATGTCCTTCTCGCATTATTTTTTTTGCATTACTAAAAGAAGCGGCAGCCACTAAGATTTCTTCGGAATTTTCGGAAAGTGTATTCTTATTAAAATCTAAAATCCTAAAATATTTTTTGGGCAAAAACAAACCATATTTCAATTTGGCGGTAGTTTTTCCTTGTAAATGATTAGCTGTCAGGAAATTATCTAATGTTGGTCTGTCAATTCTGCGAACTTGTGTGAGGCGGGCAGGAATTGTTTCAGATTTTCCGAGAAGCGAAAGTAATCTTGACTTTACGATTTTCTGTTTGTTTTGCCAAATGTCCTCCCAAATATGAACAAGTTTAAGGTTTTTCTGAGAAAACTCATTAGTAATATTTTGGAAGAAAGTTGAGTCTTGCACTACCACATTTAAGGTTATACAATGAAAAACCAGTTCTTTTTCTTTCAAAAATATATAATCAAAAGGGGAGTTTGGGAAATCATCGGTATTATTACAAATAGCTATTTCGCTATTTTGAGAAATGAACTCAAGTATTTCGGAAGTTAATCTTTGCAAAGTTTAATTTGTTTTTAATTATGAGATTCAATATTTTTATAGGTTTTGACGTTATATAATATCTGACTGTTAAAATTTATTAAATAAAACTCCTAATTTATTGAAAATCAAACCTTTACTTATACTATTTTTGTTCAATTATTAGCTTAAATTACTATAAAGGTATGAAACTGCTTCGTTTTATCTCGCTTAATTCTTTCATTTTACTAATTGCTTTTTCAAGTAATGCTCAAGTTTCTCGTGCATATCTGCTCGATGAAGCGGATACTTATTTTAAAGCAGGTCGCTATTATGATGCTTTTTTTCGTTACCGTGAGTGTGCAAAGTTACCAGAATTTGAGGCTACAAGCCAAGTTTCCGAACAAATAAAAAATAGTTCGCACGCTTTGTTTCTTACCCAAAAATTTAAAGATTATTTTGCATTACAGAGATTACAACCTGCAAAAGACAATTTGGTTGAATTGATTAGTCTTAACGCAAATGACCCAAATCGTGGGCAATTAGCTCATATTACACTTGCTCAAGGTGCAGAACTGCAACGTTTGGCTTGGAAACAACGAAGCCCAGCTGGCACTGCCGATATGCTTAAAAGAGCGATGGCTTTCTATTATCAGGCAGCTAAAGAAGGCTTGATGGAAGAGTCTATTTCGGCAATTAAGCAATGCGAAGTCTCTATTAGGGATACAAAAGTACCTATGGAAGAAACGAATACTTTGCAGCCAAGTATCGAATTACTACAGCCGAGTTTAGCACCAAGTGCTACGCCATCAGTTGCACATCCAAGAAAGCCAGTAGAGGTGATTATTAATCCTGCACCAAAGGTAAATTAATCATAAATAGCGAAAAGAGGGGTCAATTTTTAAAATTGATCCCTCTTTTCGATTTAAAATACTTTCGCAGGAAGTCTAATAAACCAATACTACCGTAGGATTCATCGGATAACGTCCAAATTTATCTCCGAAAATTGCTAAACCTCCTGGCAAACTTTCATCTACTTCGAGTCTAATAATCAATTCGCCTGTTGTGCGTGCTTGTTCGAGTGCTTTTTGTGGAATGTTTACTCCCAAACGATAGCCGTATGAACCTGCTTCACGAAGCTTTTTGTCTTGTAGTTGATAGTGCCACGACAATATGCCACGATGGTCGGCTGGGTCGTTAGGTAAGTCATATCTCCCTGCAAAAACACCATTGATTTTTACTGAAACCGCCGTTGGATACCTCGAAGTATCGGTCATTGGGTACGCATTTTTGTTTTGACTTGGTTCGGCTTTTGCCCCCAACATATAATCTTCGTTTCCAGCCAATTTTTTGTCCATATCTTTGGCAAAAAGTTGTTTTGCCGAAACTTCAGCTACAAAAGAAGCACTTACAACATTCGCCAAATTTGCATCGGTTGGTACTTTGATCTTATACTCAAAATAGCCACTTCCTGCACCGTTTACTTTTGCACCGTCTAATACGTTCCATTGTTTTTTGCTCCAACGTGCATCACTAAAGTTTTTAGGTTCAATGCTTATCAATTTTGCTTTTTTACCACTTAAAAGTGTTATTTCAGTAGGAGAATTGCCTTCTACAATGAATGTTGTGAAGTTTCGGTGAACGATATTTCCTGCATTATCCTCTAAAATAAAAGTAGCAATAACCACCGATTTTTCATCAGGCATTGTTAATTTGAGTGGTTCAAGTTCTTTCTGAGCCCATGCTTGGTAAGGAATGGTTTTGGTCATATTTCCGTATGACTTCTTCTGTCCCAAAGCATCGTAGCCATACATTTCAACTTTTAAATTAAGGCTTTTTCCTAAATCTTTATCAGTCATTACAGATAAATAAAGTGGTACTAAAACCTCTTCTTTTGGCTTTACACTTCGGCTGATTTCGTTACCCGTAGAAATATAAATATCCGAATGAAAGTCTTTTATTGCCATGCCCTCAACCAACTCACCAACGCCAGTTTCTTTCTCGCTACGGTCGAATCTGAAATAACCATTCCATTCATTAATCACGTCGTGGTGTTCGGTATAAAGCCACCCTGCAATTTTTGGATATTTTCTGAAAGTATTCATCATTCGATGATAATCCCAGCTCCAATCTACATCGCCAGTACTACCTTCGTAGCCCCAAACATTGCCACATTCGGAGTTGATATTTGGCACGTCGGTTTGTTTATAGCCTTTTTCATAGTGAAAATCGCTGCCAACAAAGGTTTTTTCGTCGATTGTTTTCAAATGTTTCTCCCAACCTTCGCCTGGCAAATATTCGTGCCAAGAATTAATATCAGTTTCGGTATGTCCTGCACCACAACAAATCGAATTATCTTCTACCAACCGAGTAGCATCTAAAGATTTTGCTAAACGATAAACCGAAGCAACCCATTTTTGAGTTTCGGGTAAATAAATACTTTCTTTTTTACCATTCACTTCTTGTTTTGTCTTCAAGCCCCAAGTTTCGTTAAACGTTATCCAAGAAAAAATTGCAGGGTGATTATAATCTCTTTTTATCATTTCTTTGAGCGTATATTCAGACTCTTGTTGAGCATCTTTATTAGGTTCTCCCCAAGAGTTTGGCAAATCAGACATAACCAAAACGCCCAATTTATCTGCCCAATAGAGTTTTCGAGGCACATCAACTTTAATGTGTGTACGAATGCCATTTAAACCAATATTTCGAGCTAATAAAATCTCATTTTTCATAAACTCATCGGTTGGGAAAGTATAAAAACCCGTTGGATGATAAGATTGGTCGAGAGCAAGTTGCAAGTAAATTGGCTTGTTGTTAAGAGCCACGTACATATAATTTGTATTGGGCAAGTAGGTCGTCGAAATCTTACGCATCCCGAAGTACGATTTTACTTCATCATCACCTAATTTGGCAGTTGCCGCATACAAATAGGGATCTTCGAGTGTCCATAAACGAGGAAACGGAATCGGAATAACAAACGAATATTCAGTTTTGCCTTTAGGGAAAGTTTCGCGAATAGAAACCTTCTGATTTCCGCCAATTTCTACGTTCAAATCAAGGTCTTTTGTAGCAGGATTTGTCAAATATGCCGTTACTTTTACCAAATTTTTGTCAATATCTGGCGTAAAATGCAGTGCTTCTATGAAACTTTGTCCACGAGCTTCAACATAAATGGTTTGCCAAAGTCCACGGGCATTGCCGTAGCCTTGCTTGCCATATAACGTAAAATCACGGCGTTTGTCATCAACTCTTATAACCAAATTTTGCTTAGTTCCATGTTTCAAATTTGTAAGTTCAAACGAAAAAGGCGTATATCCACCTTGATGGCTGCCCAATTCTTTTCCATCGAGCCAAACGGTTGTTTTCCAGTCAGAAGCACCAATAGTTACAAAAACACGTTTGCCTTTCCATTCAGGTTTTACGGTGATGCTTCTGCTATACCAAGCAATATCTGCTTCATCTTTCACCCCTGATAATGGCGAACCCCACGGAAAAGGTACTGAAATTGTTTTTGTGAAAGTTTTTTTGCCAGAATACCATTTTTCAGTCATTCCTGCATCATTTTTATCAAATTCAAATGACCAATTGCCATTGAGATTTAGCCATGCTGAACGTTCAAAATCGGGTCTTGGGTGTTCGGGAAGAGGAATGTTTTCTTGAGAATACGATTGCTTAAAAATAAGCAAACAGAGTAGCATAAAGCCAAGCCGTTTGAGGTTTGTCATGATTATTTCGTAGGTTATTGGTTGAATATTTTTTGTTAATGTTCTATAAGGTCAATTTTCACAAAGAAATATTGTTTGTGAAAATTAAGTATAAAAAACAGTATAACATTCAAATTTAATGTTTTTATGGCTAATAGTTATGTCTATATAATGAGTTTTCTATAAACAAAACAATTCAATCGTTTGAAAAGTTAGATAATCACACTTGTTAGCAATTGCAAACGTTTGTCCATTTTAAATATCATTGAGCTTTTATGAAATTTTAAAATGATTTGTTACTTTTTTTTCAATCTTATGTCTAAATGAAATAACTTATCAAACTTAATAATTAATGGAAAAATACTTCGAACAGTTTACAACAATGGCATTAGAATACGCCCCCAAAATTTTATTGGCATTACTAACACTTATTATTGGCTTAAAAGTCATCACATGGATTTCTGGAATGTTACAAAAAGTCTTACGAAATCGTCATATTGATGAAAGCATTGTTCCGTTTTTAGGCTCAATTGTGAGCGTATTACTTAAAATTGTTTTGTTTATCAGCGTTGCTGGAATGTTTGGCATCGAAACAACTTCGTTTGTTGCTTTGATTGGCGGAGCAGGATTAGCAGTTGGTTTGGCATTACAAGGCAGCCTCGGACATTTTGCAAGCGGCGTTTTGGTTTTGATTTTCAAACCTTATAAAGTGGGCGATTTGGTTACGGTAGCTGGTTTTACTGGTGAAGTAGAAGAAATTCAGGTTTTTACAACCGTTCTGAAAACTTCAGACAATAAAAGAATCATTATTCCTAATGGCTTGATTACTTCTGGACCAATTACCAATATATCTGGTCAAGGCGAAATTAGGGTTGATATGCAATACAATGTTTCGAGCAGCGAAAGCATTGATAAAGTGAAGCAAGTAGTAAAAAAAGTGTCTGAGAGTTGTCCGTTTGTGCTGAAAGACAAAGAAACTGACGTTTTAATCAATAGCATGGAAACTGGAATTACGAAGTTTGATGTGCGTCCGTGGTGCAAAAGCGAACATTATTGGGACGTTTATTATTTCATGCAAGAAAATATCAAACGTCAATTCGATGCACAAGGCGTTGCAGCTCCAATGCCTGCGATGAATATAAATTTGGCTAAATAAAAAAACAAATCTACTAAATCACATATACCTTAAATGGCCAAGATAACAATAAAAAATGCTGCCTCATATTTTGAGGTGGCATTTTTTGTGTAATTTTAGCAATTATTCAAGAAAAACTGACACGTTATGTTTTTAGAAATAGGTGACACGCACCGCCACGAATTTCGTTTTTCGCAAGACGACGTTCTCAAATTTGCCGAAGTAACTGGCGATAAAAATCCATTGCATCTCGATGCCGAATATGCGGCTACAACTCGTTTCAAGCGTCCGATTATTCATGGACATTTGAGTAGTAGTGTTTTTACACGTATTTTAGGAATGGAGTTTCCAGGCGAAGGCTCAATTTATATGAAACAAGAAACTGAGTATTTGTTTCCGATGTTTGTTGAAACCGACTATGAAGTGATTTTTACGGTGATGAGCGTTGATAGAGAAAAACATATTGCCGAAATCACGGGCGAAGTTTTTATCAAAGGTACTTCTCGCCGAACCATAAGAGGCTTGGCAACTTTGATGCACTTAACTAAGATATAGCAGTCAATGGTTGATAGACTGGGGGTAATTAAAAACCAATAAAGTCTCAAACTGAGTTCGAGACTTTATTGAATCATAAAGTAGCATATTATGTACCAATCTTACGAAGGTATAATTTCTGAAAACCCGTTAAATTTCGGAAGCCTTAGAAATTTACTAACCTGTTGACACAAAGACTACTTGGCAAGACTCACTTCTTATGCTTTGCCTTCATTTTTCTTAGCCTGCACTTCTGCTCTGGTAGCTTTTGCCCATGAAGCCAAAGTAGCCATGCCCGCTCTTACACGAGTGCCTGCGGCGTTGTTTCCTTTGTCATAAAATTTGTCAAAATCTCCTGCTAATGACGCAACGAGGTCGGTTAGTTCTTTGTACTTATCCATGATGATAATTAAAGGGTTTAATGAATAGAATAATTTTGAGTTTTTAAATTACGAAAACGTGATATAACTGACTGCAATTTAGGTAAATTGATAGTTTTTACAAATATTTAATATAGAAATGCTAAAAAAATACTTATTTTTTATTAAAAAAACAAAAAGTCTGACCGAAGCCAGACTTTTTTGTTGTAATAATGCTTAAAACGATACTTATGCTAATTCCATTGTGGCATATTCGCCCGCTTGTAATTTGGCTTGAACTTGCTCAAAACAATCCATTGTATATTCCACATCTTCAAGTGTATGAACGGCAGTAGGGATAATTCTGAGCATAATTACTCCCTTAGGAACTACAGGGTAAATGATTACTGAACAGAAAATGCCCATATTTTCACGCATATCACGAATCAAGTTTGTAACCGTTGGAAGGTCATAATTTCCGTGCAAAAACACTGGCGTTACTGGTGAAGTTGTTTCGCCAATATCGAAACCACGACTACGGAAACCTTCTTGCAAAGCGGTAGCAATTTTCCAAAGATTATCTCTTAGTTCTGGATGTTTTTTTATCAATTCCAAACGCTTCATACCACCCAATACATAGGGCATAGGCAATGCTTTAGCGTAGGTTTGTGAACGCATATTATATTTCAAAAACATAACTACCTCTGGTTCGGCCGCAATAAATGCACCAATAGCTGCCATTGATTTGGCAAACGTACAGAAATGCAAATCTACTTGGTCTTGAACGCCAAAATGTTCTGGTACACCAGCACCAGTTGCTCCCATCGTACCAAAACCATGAGCATCATCAACTAATAAACGGAAATTAAATTTTTGTTTAAAAGCCACAATTTCATCTAAACTTCCTACTTTTCCCGACATTCCGAAAACGCCTTCGGTGATTACTAAGATACCTCCACCTTGCTCTTCTGCCAATTTGCTTGCTCTTATTAGGTTTTTTTCAAAACTTTCCATGTCGTTATGGGCAAATTGATAATATTGTCCACCTTTTGCTTTGTGCAAACGAATACCATCAATCAAACAAGCATGACATTCGGCATCAAACACAATCACATCTTTTCTATCAACAATACATTCAATAACTGACATTACACCTTGATAGCCATAATTCAACAAAAAAGAGTCTTTTTTGCCTACATATTCAGCCAATTGCTTTTCAAACTCCTCATGTAAATCTGTATTTCCAGTCATCATTCTTGCTCCCATCGGGTAAGCCAAACCGTATTCAGCAGCAGCTTCGGCATCGACCTGACGTACTTCTGGATGATTTGCTAAACCGAGATAGTTATTTAATGACCAGTTCAACATTCTTTTTCCATTAAACTCCATGTGCGGGCCGAGTTCACCTTTAAGTCTTGGGAAAGAATAATAATGATGAGAATTGAGCAATTTTGCCGCTGTTCCGATTGGACCTAAATTATTGAGGGCTTTATCAAAAATATCTTGTGCCATTATTGTAATGATGTTTTATGCTAAATTTTATGCAAAAATAAGGTTTTTTTAGTAGGAAAACAAATGGTGATTACAGGTAAAAATAAGAAATACAAAGAAAAAAAACATGAGATTGATAAGAAATTTGTATGTTTGTCAAACAAACTCATCAATTAAAACCCAATGAAAAAACTTCTTTTATTAGTCTTAATTCCTTATTCATTATTAGCTCAAAAGGTAGCAAGATTTTCGCCAGTCGAAATAAATCGTTATCAACAACAAGCCAAACGAGTAACAATTATTCGAGACAATTGGGGAATTCCGCATATTTATGGAAAATCGGATGCTGATGCTGTTTTTGGCTTGCTTTATGCCCAATGTGAAGATGATTTTAAGCGTGTAGAAATGAATTATATAGAAAAATTGGGCAGAATGGCTGAAGTGAAAGGTGAATCGAGTTTGTATGATGATTTGCAAATCAGACTTTTAATAGACACAACCGAGGCAATTGCCGACTATAATAAAGCCGAGCCATGGATGAAAAAACTTTTAAATGCTTACGCCGATGGTATCAATTATTACTTGCATAAACACCCTGATACAAAAACCGCTTTACTAACTCGCTTCAAACCTTGGTATCCTTTGCTTTGGACTGATGGAAGTATTGGGGCAATCAATACGGCGGATATTACGACTGCGGAATTGAAGAATTTTTATTCAGGTGATAAAGTTACTTATACCGACGAACCAAAAGACCCTGAAAACCAAACAGGCTCGAATGGCTTTGCTTTTTCGTCAAAAATCACGGCTTCGGGCAATGCCATTCTTTATATAAATCCGCACGTAACCTTCTATTTTCGCCCTGAGGTACAAGTTACGAGCGAAGAAGGTTTGAATGCTTACGGTGCCGTAACTTGGGGACAAATGTTTGTCTATCAAGGCTTTAACGACTATTGTGGTTGGATGCACACTTCATGCAATGTTGATGTAGCAGATGTTTATGCCGAAAAGATTATCACCAAAAACAATAAAATGTTTTATGAATTTGATAAACAATTAAAACCTGTAACTCAAAAAAAAATCAGTATTAGTTATAAAGAAGGGGATGCTTTAAAAACAAAAACTTTCACAACATATTTTACGCATCACGGGCCAATAATGGCGAAACGTAATGACCAATGGATAAGTTTGAAATCTTATAATCGTTCTATGACGAGCTTGATTCAGAGCTGGAAACGCACCAAAGCCAAAGGTTTTGAAGATTATAAAAAAGTAATGGATTTACGTGCAAATACTTCAAATAGCACTGTTTTTGCCGATAATAAAGGAAATATCGCTTATTGGCACGGAAATTTTGTGCCTGTGCGTGATAAAAAACTCAATTGGGCAAAAGTTATGGACGGAAGTACTTCGGCTACTGAATGGAAGGGTTTGCATCGTGTAAATGAAACGGTTCATGTTTATAACCCCGTGAATGGCTGGCTACAAAATTGTAATTCTACGCCATTTTCAGCAGCAGGAAATATGAGTCCGAAAAAAGCAGATTTTCCACCATATATGGCTCCCGATGGTGAGAATTTTAGAGGCGTAAATGCTGTAAAAGTTTTAAGTAAAGAAAGTAATTATACGATTGAGAAAGTAATTGCTTCGGGTTATGATACTAATCTTGCCGCTTTTGAGGTTTTGATTCCTTCGTTGGTAAATGTTTTTGAGAAAAACGTAAAACCAACTGATTCGATTTATGCTGCTTTGAGCGAACCAATTTCAGTTCTCAAAAACTGGAATTATCATTCGTCCGAAAGTTCAGTTGCCACTACTTTAGCCATCGAATGGGCAGGAAAACTAAGTACAACTTTACAAAAACTCTATATTGATGAAGGCGAAGATGACCAAGTAGCAAATATCAAAAAATTTGCAGCAACTGCCACACCTGAGCAAGTTTTGCCCCCATTATTAGCAGCTGTAAATGAACTAAAAAAGAAATTTGGCAAATGGCAAATGCCGTGGGGCGAAATCAATCGCTACCAGCGAGTTTCGAGCGATATTCTGCAAAAATATGATGATGCCCAACCAAGTGTACCTGTGGGTTTTGCTTCGGCACTTTGGGGAATGATACCTTCATATAATAGTCGTTATTATCCATCTACCCAAAAACGCTATGGTGTAAGTGGTAATAGTTTTATTTGTGCCGTAGAATTTGGACCAAAAATCAAAGCAAAATCCTTGTTGGCAGGTGGCGAAAGTGGCAATCCAAACTCAAAACATTTCAATGACCAACTCGAAATGTACACCAAAGGTAAATTTAAAGATGTGTTATTTTATAAAGAAGATGTACTGAAAAATGCCGAACGTACCTATCATCCTGGGGAGTGATAAATGGATTTTGTACGTTAGAAAAGGGCGAAGTTACGAAAATAAATTAGAGGAATCTATCCTCTAAAATCTCTCTTTTTCAGCTACGTAAAAATACGCATATACTACCACGTAAAAACACCTGTTTTTCAAAACAAAAAATCCTTAAAGTACTGATAGTTAGCATTTTAATAAATTATTATATAAAAAAAAATAGGGTTTTGAAAATATTATTTATAGTTTTATTGTGAATTAATACACATAAACCATGAATATAATGTCAACTTTAACTATTCTGATTGCCTTAAAAACTCCACAAGAATATGCCATTATCCTTGCCAATCTATCTAATATTTTTAAGACTTCGTTTGTCATTGAACAAGAGAGAAATCCACTGCAAAAAACACAAGAACTGATGCCCGATTTTATAATCATCGAAGGCTCGGCAGGGATTACCATTACCAAAAACATTAAGGCGATACCTAAATGTTTTACCAAATGTATTGTATGCTTTGATGCTTTTGATGAAGATGTACTTATTCATGCTTTTTTTACTAATGCTGATGCCTATTTTCTAAAAACAAGCACCAATGCTACCATTACGGACTGTGTGAGTAGGTTATTGGGTGGCGAAAGGTATATTACGCCCTCATTTGCTCGTAATGTTTTGCAAAACCCAAAACTTGATAGATACAGAAGCGTAACCGACAAGCTGAGTATTAGAGAGCGAGATATTTTTAGAAATTACGGCTATCAATACTCAGTAAAGCAAATTGCCGAAAAATTATTTATTAGTGAAAATACGGTAAATACTCATAAAAAGGCAATCATCAAAAAATTAGACTTGAAAAACTCTCGTGAATTGAAACAATTGGCTGCCGAATTTTTGAATACAATACCACAGTAGCACAAATATCACCAAAATTAGTGATGCTTTTTTGATAAAAACGCCTTAAAATAGCCAAAATCGGTTATTGTTTGGCGTTTTTTTAGTTCCGACCTTTGTCATAAATAAGAGATTGTTTTGGAATTATAGAAATTAGCTAAAAATTGAGAATCGGCGTATCTTGTTATCGACCAAAACAACAAGATATTGCAGACAAGTTTTT